>NZ_JBEZKJ010000039.1:0-72865 GCF_040651675.1 Streptomyces sp. NPDC048415
GGGGCGGCCTGGAACTTCCAGCCCGCCCCACGCTCGTGCCCATGGCTCAGCGCCGCCTCTTGGGACGCAGGCCGACACCATCAGCCCGTCCGGCGATGGAGGACGAGGCCGTCCAGGGCGAAAAGGGAGGTCTGAGCGCACAGACTCCAGCAAGGCACGCTGCACCCCGGACACACTCCTCAGGCACAGCCTCCAGCAAGGCACGCTGCACTCCGGGCACACTCCTCAGGCACCGCTCAGCCACTCAACCGGTCAAGCACAGCGCAGCGCCACCGTTCCGTCTCGGCGATCTGGTTGAACGTGAAGAGGTGCAGGCCCGCCACTCCCGCCGAGGGCGCGGTGAGCGCCTCGGCGCCGCGGGCGAGCAGCCTGTCGGGCGAGTAGCCACCGGGCGCCGCGAAACGCAGGAACCAGGAGGCGTGCCTGGTCAGAAAGCGGGTCGACTCCCCCACGCCGATCTTCGCCGCCATGGACAGCAGCTTCGCCCGCTGCACGGGCCCCGCGACGCCCACGTGGACGGGCAGGGTGACGTCGCGGCGACGAATCCGTCCGACCCAGTCACCCAGCACACGCGGGTCGAAGCACAGGTTGCTCACGATGTACGTGGCGTGCGCGTGCTTGTCCCACATCGCCTGGATGGTCAGATCGTCGTGGATGAGCGGGTGACTCTCGGGATAACCGGTGATGCCGACATGGGCGAAGGGGCTGCCCAGCTCGCTCAGCCTGCGCAGCACCGGTAGTGCCCCGTCGTAGGCCCCGGCCGGCGGATGGGCGTCGCCCGCCGGGACAAAGACGTCGTCGACGCCCGCCTCCCGAAGCCGGTCGACGACCTCCTTCAGGTGCGCGTCGTCCCGCAACAGGCGCGCGGGCACGTGCGGGACGACGCGGTAGCCGTGCCCGGTGAGCCGGGTCGACAGGTCGAGCGTCGGCTCCAGGCCTTTGACCGGCGACGCCGTCACGGTGACGGCGACATCGCGCGGGACATGCGCGAGCACCTTGTCCTCGGTCGCCTTCGCGGGCAGCACCTCGTAGCGGACGCTGTGCAGCAGCGCCCGGAATCCCTCGGCGCCCAAGGTCTACCCGACCTGCTTGTGGGCGTCGCGGTGCCGGTAGTACGCCGCCTTGGAGGGGGCCAGCGGCTCCTTGCCGAGGATGAGGTCGGCCGCCTTCTCCGCGATCATCATCACCGGTGCGTAGATGTTGCCGTTGGTGACATAGGGCATCACGGACGCGTCGACGACACGCAGTCCCTCCACGCCGTGCACGCGCATGCTGGCGGGGTCGACCACGGACATCTCGTCGGTGCCCATCTTGCAGGTGCAGGAGGGGTGCAGGGCGGTCTCGCCCTCCTTCGCGACCCAGGCGAGGATCTCCTCGTCGGACTCCACGGACGGTCCGGGCGAGATCTCCCCGTCGTTGTACGGGGCGAGGGCGGGCTGGTTGAGGAGCTTGCGGGCAACGCGGATCGACTCGACCCACTCGCGGCGGTCCTGTTCGGTGGACAGGTAGTTGAAGCGCAGCGCCGGGTGCTCGTCGGGGTCCTTGCTCTTGATCTTCACCGAGCCGATGGCATCGGAGTACATGGGCCCTACGTGCACCTGGTAGCCGTGCCCGCCGGAGGGCGAGGAGCCGTCGTAGCGGACCGCGATGGGCAGGAAGTGGAACATCAGATTGGGGTAGTCCACGTCCTCGTTGCTCCGGGCGAAGCCACCTGCCTCGAAGTGGTTGGTCGAGGCGGGGCCCTTGCGGAAGAGCCACTGCAGGCCGATGAAGGGGGCGCGCCACTTCGCCATGTACGGCTGCATGGAGACGGGCTGCTTGCAGGCGTACTGGATGTACACCTCCAGGTGGTCCTGCATGTTCTCGCCGACGCCCGGGAGGTCGTGGACGACGTCGATGCCGAGCGCGCTCAGTTCCTCGGCGTTGCCGACGCCGGACAGCTGGAGCAGCTGCGGGGAGTTGATCGCGCCGCCGCAGAGAATGACCTCGCGGGCGCGCACCTGCTGGGGCTTGCCGCGGCCGCGCCGGTACTCGACTCCGACGGCCCGCTTGCCCTCGAAGAGGACACGGGTGACCAGGGCGCGGGTGGTGACGGTGAGGTTGGGCCGCTTCCTCGCGGGCTTGAGGTACGCCTTCGAGGCCGACAGACGGCGTCCCCGGTGGACGTTGCGGTCGAAGGGGGCGAAGCCCTCCTGCTGGTAGCCGTTGACGTCGTCGGTGCGGGGGTAGCCCGCCTCCTGAACGGCCTTGAGGAAAGCCGTGAACAGCGGGTTGGAGGCGGGGCCGCGCTCAAGGACGAGAGGGCCGTCGTGGCCGCGGAACTCGTCGTCGGGGTCGGCCGCGAGACAGTTCTCCATGCGCTTGAAGTACGGCAGACAGTGCGCGTAGTCCCAGGTCTGCATGCCGGCGTCGGCGGCCCAGCGCTCGTAGTCCATGGGGTTGCCGCGCTGGAAGATCATGCCGTTGATGCTGCTCGATCCGCCCAGTACCTTGCCGCGCGCGTGGTAGACACGCCGGTCGCCCATGTGGGGCTCGGGTTCGGACTCGTACTTCCAGTCGTAGAACCGGCTGCCGATCGGGTACGTCAGCGCCGCGGGCATGTGGATGAAGACATCCCACGGATAGTCGGGGCGGCCGGCCTCCAGGACCAGCACCTGGTTGCCCGGGTCGGCGGAGAGTCGGTTCGCCAGTGCGCTGCCGGCCGATCCACCGCCGACGATGACGAAGTCGTATTGCAGGGGAGCCATGGTGCCTCGTCTCGCTCGCGCCGTAGATACGCGTGGCATGCTAGTACGAGTATCGCTATGCGCACTAGGTTGCGAGCCACGCAACTTGCAGGGTCTAGGTTTCATCCCGGTTACTTGCGCTGGTGTTGTTTACTGCGCGTATAGTTTCGCTATGAGCAACTACGGTCCAGATACTGAAACGACAGGTTCTCAGTCCGGCGGGGTGCAGTCCGTCGACCGCGCCATCAGCGTGCTGGAGATCCTGGCCCAGCGCGGCGAGGCCGGCGTCAGCGAGGTGGCCGGCGAGATCGATGTTCACAAGTCGACCGCGTTCCGCCTGCTCGGCGCCCTGGAGGCGCGCGGTCTGGTGGAGCAGGCGGGCGAGCGCGGCAAGTACCGGCTCGGCTTCGGCATCGTACGCCTGGCCGGCGCGGTCACGGGGCGCATCGACATCACCCAGCAGGGCCGCCCGGTCTGCGAGCGCCTCGCCGACGAGATCGGCGAGACCGTCAACATCGCCGTGATGCAGGAGCACTTCGCGATCAACCTCTACCAGGTGCGCGGTCCGGGGGCCGTCACCGCGCACAACTGGGTCGGGCAGCTGACCCCGTTGCACGCCACCTCCAGCGGCAAGATCCTGCTGGCCCACCTGCCCGCCAAGGAGCGCGCCGCGCTGCTGTCCGAGGCCGGCCTGAAGAAGGTGACGCCGCACACCCTGACCTCGAAGACGAAGCTCGAGAAGAATCTCGCCGAGGCTCGGGAGCGTGGCTACTCCTGGACCCTTGAGGAGCTGGAGATCGGGCTCCACGCCATGGCCGCACCGATCCGCGACCGGGACGGAGAGGTCATCGCGGCGCTCAGCGCCTCCGGGCCCTCGTACCGGTTCACCGAGGAGCGCCTGCACGAGCTCGCTCCGGTGCTGGTCAAGGGCGCGGAGGAGATCAGTCACCGGATGGGCTACCTGGGCTGAGCGACCGTGCCCGCGTCGCCATCGACGACCGCGTCGGCCGCCGGGCCCCGGGCGCCGGCCCGCCGAGAACCGCCGCTACTGCGACTGCCCCGTCCCGAGACGCTCCTGGACCCAGTCGTGGAACTCGCCGATGTGGTGCTCGCTGGGCACCAGTACGCCGCCCTTGGCGTACAGCCGGGAGCTCATCGCGGGCTGACAGCGCTCGCACGCGTCGAAGTCCTGCCGGTTGACGCGGTCGAAGAGCTCCACCGACCGGCTGACGTCCTTGCCGCTCTCGACCACGTGCTTGAGGTAGAGCCAGTCGCACTCGACAATCGTGCGGTCCGGCGCGACCGGGTACATCCGGTGGAAGATCACATGGTCGGGCACGAGGTTGATGAACACCTGCGGCCTGACGGTGATCGCGTAGTAGCGCCGGTCCTGATCCTCGGAGACCCCCGGAATGCGGTCCAGGCCCTCGGAGCCGTCGACGGTGAAACCCTTGATCTCGGCACCGAACTCCGCGCCGTGCCCCACGTAGTACTGAGCGGCGTACCCGTCGGCGAACTCCGGGAGTACTTCGGTGAGTTCGGGGTGGATCGTGGCGCAGTGGTAGCACTCCATGAAGTTCTCGACGATCAGCTTCCAGTTCGCCTTGACGTCATAGACGATCCGCTTGCCGACCTCAAGGTTCTCCACGTCGTATCGCTCGATCGACTCGGTGTCGCCGAGGCGTGCTACGACCTCTTCTACGACCTCCTCGAAAGGAGGCGGGTTCTTCGCGAGGCACACCCACACATAGCCGAGCCACTCACGGGTCGCCACGCTCGCCAGCCCGTACTCCGTGCGGCTGATGTCGGGCATCTTGGTGAGGTTGGGCGCCGCGACGAGTTTGCCCGTCAGGTCGTACGTCCAGGCGTGGTACGGACACTGGAAGGCGCGCTTGACCTCGCCGGCCTCCTCCGTGCAGAGCTTGGCCCCGCGGTGCCGGCACACGTTGAAGAAGGCGCGGACGGAATTGTCCCGCGCGCGCGTGATCAGGATGCTCTCGCGGCCCACCTCCACGGTCCGGAAGGCGCCGGGCCTGGCCAGATCCGAGGAGCGCACGGCGCAGAACCACATCGTTTCGAAGATGCGCTCCTGCTCCTGGGCGAAGATCCCCGGATCCGTGTAGGAGGAGCCGGGGAGGGTGGCGATCAGGCTGTCGGGCAGGCTGGTCGAGGTCACAGTGCACTCCTCGGAGAACGTCGTGGATCGGTCATTCACGCGCCGGGAAGAGCGACTCCGGACGGTGTTGTGCATGGAGCAACGCTGCGTGCTATACGCAACTGCAGCATGAAATGCCGCATCGGTGGTGTCAAGATGTCGCGGCGCTGAGCTGCTTGCGCCAGCGCATGAACAGCCGCGGCTGGTTCATCGCGAGCACGGCGACCGGATGCCCGCCGCGCCGGTACACGGCCAGAAAACTGCGGTCGCCCGGGGCGCCTTCCTCGACCGTCACACTGTCGGCACCGGCCGAGTGACCGACGAACTGGATCTTCACGCCGTACTGGTCCGACCAGAAGTACGGCGGCCGGGGCACGCCCGGTTCCGCCGCACCCGACGACAGCAGCGTGGCCATGGCCGCGTCGGGCCGCTCCCGCGCACCGGTCCAGTGCTCGACGCGGCGGTGGATCCCCGCGTGGGGGTCGTACCAGGAGGCGCAGTCACCGACCGCGACCACACCGGCCAGGCTGGTGCGGCCGTCCGCACCGCACTTGACGCCGTTGTCGAGCACGACGCCGGATCCTTCCAGCCACTCGACGCACGGGCGCGCGCCCACACCGACGACGACGATGTCGGCGGGGATACTGCGGCCGTCCTCGAGCAGGACGGCGTCGACCCTCCCCCCGACTCCGTCCGGCGGGACCCCCATCTCGCTTCGCTCGTCCCCGCTCAGCCCTTTGACCCCCACACCGCACAACAGCCGTACGCCATGGTCCGCGTGGAGCGCGGAGACGATGCCGCCCATGGACTCGCCGAGCGGTCCGGCGAGCGGCGTGGGCGCCGCCTCGACCACCGTCACATCGAGTCCGAGAGCGTACGCGGTGGAGGCGACCTCGGCGCCGATGAATCCGCCGCCGATCACGACCAGCCGTCCGCCCCGGGTCAGTTCGTCCCGCAGGGCGCGGGCGTCGTCCAGGGTGCGCAGTGAGTGCACTCCGGCCAGACCCTCCGTACCCGGCAGAATCCGCGCGGCGGCGCCGGTCGCGATGACGACGCCGTCGGCCCGGACCTCCCGGCCGTCGGCGAGCCGCACTGCGCGGTGCGCACGGTCGAGTCCCGTGGCGCGGGCGCCGAGCAGCCACTCGGCGTGCAGGTCCTCGTCGTCCGTCTCCAGCGCGAGATCCGCTTCGCCGACGCCACCGGCCAGGAACTCCTTGGACAGCGGCGGCCTGTCGTACGGGCGGTGCGGTTCGTCGCCGATGACGACCAGCCGCCCGTCGTACCCCCGTTTGCGCAACGAGCGCGCCGCCGACAGACCGGCCAGCGAGGCACCCACCACGACCACTGTCCTCACGCGGGACCTCCGGCGAGCCGGGACGCGATGCAGGGCGGCAGGTTGGGGGCCTCCGTGGACGGCTGGACGTAGATCATCCCGTCCTCGACGAAAACCTCGTGCGTGCGGACCGGGCGCTTGGCCGGCGGAGCGTCGACGGCTCCGGTCCGGAGGTCGAACTTCGAGGCATGCAGCGGGCATTCCACCTCACAGCCCTCCAGCCAGCCGTCGGCGAGCGAGGCGTCCTGGTGGGTGCAGGTGTCGTCGATGGCGAAGACCTCGCCGTCATCGGTGTGGAACACCGAAACCGGCGGATCGATGTCGAGCCGGTAGGCCTCGCCTCGCGGCAGATCCACGAGAAGGCACGCGGGAATCATCATGACACCTCGGTGCGTATAGCGAAACGGATTGCGGTAAGCGCAACGCCAGTTTGAGGGCGCCCCCAAACCCTTGTCAAGGCATCCAGAGGACAGGCCGACCGCTTGTTCATCGTTGCTCCTTACGCAACTCTATGCACCATAGACAACACATCGCCTGAAGGAGCTCGAGGTGGCGATCAGCGTCTTCGACCTGTTCAGGTGGGTATCGGGCCGTCGGGCTCACACACCGTGGGGCCCATGAAGGCCGCCCGTCCGTTCGTCACCGGGCTGCACGAGGACGGCCCGCCGCCCCGCGCCTCCTCGGTCCGGGCAGAACTCTTCGGATCGCTCGGCGCCACCGGTCACGGCCACGGCAGTGGCAAGGGGTGCACCGGATCCACGAGGCCGGCCGGCCGCGGCCGCTGGGCCGCCAGGAGGTTGAATTCCGCGAGCGCGAGCACCTGGTGGTGCACCGCCGCCGCACGCTGCCGCTCCACCCCGACGGCATGCTGCTCACCGCCAGGAACCGCGACGGCGGCGAGCTGAGGGCGCGCACGTCCTACTCGGTGGGCGCGGTTTCGTCGTCGACGAGAGCGCGCCGGGCGCCGACCGCGTCAAGCCCGATGGCACACCCGTACGGCTCCCCCTCGCCTCGGCGTCCGAACTGCTGCTGCGCGCCCACGAGTCCGGACTGCCGATCAGCGGGGGAAGGTGAAGTACAAGGAGACCTCGCGCGGGGGCCCCGCCGTCAACGTCATCGAGTGCGGGGACGCCATCGAGCGGTGAGGCGGGACGAGGCCGCCGTGCGGTCAGAATCCGCGGTCGATCCACTCCTGGAGGTGCGGGGCCTCGGCGGCGATGGTGGTCATCTCCCCGTGGCCGGTGTGCACGACGGTGTCGCCCGGCAGACTCAGCAGCCGGTCCCGGATCGAGTCGACGATGGTGCCGAAGTCGCTGTACGACCTTCCCGTCGCCCCGGGCCCGCCCGCGAAGAGCGTGTCACCGCTGAAGAGCGCCTTCAGACCCGGCGCGTACAGGCAGACAGCGCCGGGGGCGTGGCCGGGAGTGTGCAGCACGGTCAGCTCGACACCCGCCACCGTGACGACCTGGCCGTCGGCCAGTTCGCCGTCGGGTGTCCGCTCCGGGTGTGTCTGCTTCCACAGCGGCAGGTCGTCGCCGTGGAGCAGGATCGGAGCGCCGGTACGGGCGGCGAGTTCGGGCGCGGCGTCGATGTGGTCGTTGTGGGCGTGGGTGCACACGATGGCCCGCAGAGTGCGCCCGCCGAGCGCTTCGGCTACGGCGTCGGCGTCGTGTGCGGCGTCGATGACAAGGGCCTCGGTGTCGTCACCGATGATCCAGACGTTGTTGTCGACGTCCCAGGTGCCACCGTCCAGGGAGAAAGTCCCCGAGGTCACGAGATGCTCGATGCGGGCACCGGCCGGGCCGGACATCAGAAGACCACCACCGAGCGCAGCACATCGCCGCCGTGCATCCGCTCGAAGGCCTTCTCGACCTCGTCAAGGGCGATGGTCTCGGTCACAAAGGCGTCCAGATCCAGTCGGCCCTGCAGATGGAGGTCGATGAGCATCGGGAAGTCGCGGGAGGGCAGGCAGTCGCCGTACCAGGACGACTTCAGTGCGCCACCCCGGCCGAAGACGTCGAGCAGGGGCAGTTCGAGCTTCATCTCCGGGGTCGGTACGCCGACGAGGACGACCGTGCCCGCCAGGTCGCGGGCGTAGAAGGCCTGCTTGTACGTCTCCGGCCGCCCGACCGCCTCGATCACCACATCGGCGCCGAACCCACCGGTCAGTTCGCGGACGGCCTCCACCGGATCGCTCTGCTTGGAGTTGACGGTGTGGGTCGCGCCGATCTTCTTCGCGGTTTCGAGCTTCCGCTCGTCGATGTCCACAGCGATGATCTTCGCCGCGCCCGCGAGCCGGGCCCCGGCGATC
Source organism: Streptomyces sp. NPDC048415 (assembly GCF_040651675.1). NCBI lineage: Bacteria > Bacillati > Actinomycetota > Actinomycetes > Kitasatosporales > Streptomycetaceae > Streptomyces > Streptomyces sp. NPDC048415. Next base: position 8,526 of record NZ_JBEZKJ010000039.1, read on the forward strand.
GCCGCGTCGCCGACACCACCGCAGCCGATGACCGCCACGCTGTCACCACGTCCGACGTTGCCGGTGTTGATGGCCGCGCCGATGCCCGCCATCACCCCGCAGCCCAGCAGTCCGGCGACGGCAGCCGACGCGGCCCGGTCGACCTTCGTGCACTGACCCGCCGCCACCAGCGTCTTCTCCGCGAACGCACCGATACCCAGGGCCGGAGACAGCTCGGTGCCGTCGGCCAAGGTCATCTTCTGCTTCGCGTTGTGCGTGTTGAAGCAGTACCACGGCCGTCCGCGCAGACAGGCCCGGCACTGCCCGCACACCGCGCGCCAGTTGAGGATGACGAAGTCACCCGCGGCGACCTCGGTGACGCCCTCCCCCACCGACTCCACGACACCCGCGGCCTCGTGACCCAGCAGGAACGGGAAGTCGTCGTTGATGCCGCCCTCGCGATAGTGCAGATCGGTGTGACAGACCCCGCAGGCCTCGATCTTCACGAGCGCCTCACCCGGGCCGGGATCGGGCACGATGATCGTTTCCAGGCTGACGGGGGCGCCCTTCCCCCGTGCGACGACACCACGGACCTGGTGAGACATTGCCACTCCTCAGCTGGTTCAAGACCCGAGTCGAATGTTGCTCATTACGGCACGCATCTCACGTGTCGCAACACAGCATCGTGGAGGGCCGAGCGGGGGTCAAGGATTCGACGCACAGAACGACTCAGTCCGAGTGGCCCCGGTCGATCAACAGCGAGGCCTCCCACGCACCGCCCACCACCATGTCGTTGAACCGCCAGCCCGCCCGGCCCCATTCACCGTGGCCCAGCCGACGGCCGGCCCACCCAGGTCAGGGAGGTGCGTAGCGACGTCCTCGCCGGCCTCCGTAAGGCGCCCATGAGCGGCGTGCTCAACCTCGAAGCCGAAAACCGACCCATACGAAAAGGGCCCTTACAGGTGTTCACCTGTGAGGACCCTTCGCACCGTCGGGACGACAGGATGTGAACCTGAGACCCCTCGACCCCCAGTTGCGGGAGCCACTGAGCGGCGTGCGACGGACCGTTCTTCGAGGTCACTGTCCCGCGTACTCAGCCAGGTAAGGAGTCTGTGCACTCAGCCTCCGCCGGGCAACCTCGTCGCCTCACGCACCGCCTTCCGCTGATCGAGGGGAGCCGCTGCGAGCTCCGGCGCTTCCCTCGTCGTGCGGTCTCGGCGATATAGGCGATGACCGGAACCCAGGACGACGGCGACGAGCTCGTCGAGCCCGCCCTCGTACCGACCGCCACCCATACGCTCCCGGCCGGAGCCGACTCATGAAGGCCACACTCGCCCAGCTACGACCGGTCCACGTGGTGGACGTCGGCCTGCATCCCTGCCAACGTCCCACCGACACGCCCCACACCCAGCTCGGTGTGCACGCCGTGCGCGCCGCGCTCACCGACGCCGGCCCGGAGTGGAACCAGTTCCAGACCGCGTACACCGGCACCCCCACCACCGCCATGGGCCTGTCCCGCCCGATGTACCGGCGTTGGGCACCAGCGGCATCCTCACGGCTCAGGAAGAGAACGCCTCGGCCTCCGGCTCGACCGCGTTCCGTCAAGCGTGCATCGAGGTCACTGGCAGCCTGGCCGACGGCGCCACCGGAGTCCGTAAGCCACTGAACTTCTCTCCCCACAGCGGTGGAGGACGGTGTCGGTGTCTGAAGGACCTGGGACCACAACGCGCTGCCGGCCTGCTGGTCGGAGATCGGGTGGTGCCCGTTTGTCTCGACCAGTCCGGGCTCTCGCACTGCGCCCGTATGGCCCGCCCCGGGTCGCCCGTGGCACTCACCGTCGCCGCTCCGCTCATCGCTGAAGCCGCTGATCAGTCCTTGCGCAGGACGTGCACGACGCAGACCGCTCCGACGCCGACCATGTGGGCCAAGGCGGTGCGCGCCTGGGGGTGTTGACGGTTCCCGGCTTCGCCGCGGAGTTGAGTGGTGATCTCGGCGATCTGGCCGACGCCCGTCGGGCCGATGGGATGCCCCATCGACAGCAGGCCGCCGGAAGCGCTGACCGCCACGCGGCCGCCGATGTCGAATTCGCCGGCCTCCAGGGCCGCGGCGGCCTGTCCCGGTTTGGACAGGCCCATGGCCTCGATGTACAGCAGCTCTTCCACGGTGAAGGCGTCGTGCAGCTCCACCAGGTCCAGGTCCGTGGCGGGCACGCCCGCCTCGGCCAGCGCCTGCGCAGTGGTCTCGCGGGTGAGGGCCGCGTCGAAGTTCTCGCCGTCGTAGACGGTCTCGGAGCGGGCCGCCGACGCCAGTACGGTGACCGCCCGGTCGCGGTCCAGGCCGAGGCGGGCGATGGCGTCGTCGGAGGCGACGATCACAGCGGCGGCGCCTTCCCCGACCGGACAGCACTGCAGCCGGGTCAGCGCGCCGCTGATCCGAGGCGGGGCGAGCACCTCGTCCAGCGTGCGGGCCTTGCGGCGCTGGGCGTTGGGGTTGAGCGCGCCGTTGCGGCTGTTCTTGACCGCGACCGCGGCGATCTGCTCGGGGGTGGCGCCATGATCGTGCATGTAGCGGGCCGCCAGCAGCGCGAAGTGGGTGAACGGCACCACCCGGCCGTCGACCAGGTCGTGCAGTCCGGCGGCCTGTTGCGCGGAGGTGCGGTTCAACGGCTTGTCGACCCCGACCGCGATCGCCACGTCGGCCAGGCCGGCCGCGACCTCGATGCACGCCTGGCGGAACGCGGACGAGCCGGAGGCCGAAGCGTTCTCCACCTGGACCATGGGGATGCCGGTGGCGCGCAGGTGCCGATACATCAGGCGGGACAGGCCCATGGCGGTGGTGGCGGTGCCGGTGTACGCGGTCTCGACCTCGTTCCACTCCAGGCCGGCGTCGGTGAGCGCGGCGCGCACGGCGTGCACACCGAGCTGGGTGTAGGGGGTCTCGCTGAGCCGCTGGTAGGGGTGCAGACCGACGCCCACCACGCGGACAGGTCGCAGCTGGGCGAGTGTGGCGCTCATGAGGCGGCTCCGGTCGAGGATGCGGCGATGGTCGGTACGAAGGCGGGCTCGACGACCTGGGCGCCGTCGTCCTGGGTTGCGGTGACCGCCCATGTCGCCGAGACGGGGTCGCCGATGCCTACCCCGTCGGCGTCGGGGCCCAGAGTGCCGCGGATCAGGGGCCCGTCGTCGAGCCGGATCTCGGCGATGGTGAAAGGCACCGGGGGCTGTCCGCGGTGGAGATGGACCTGTGCGAGGGAGTGGACGGTCCCACTGGCCGCGACCGGAATCGGGAGCAGGCGCTCGGCTGCGGCCCCGCAGGCCTCGCAGCCGATCCCCAGCGGTGGGAAGTACACACGTCCGCACTCGGAGCATGTGGTGCCGTTGAGGATCGGCGGATCAGCCTCCACGTCATAGAGGCCGGGGTGGGCAGGCGTTCGCATCATGTTTCCTCCGCGCAACTTACTTGTTAAGGCACCAACAAGTTAGTACGGTGTGGGCATGTCGTCCAGCGCATCGACACATTCGACTCCGGACCCCGCCTCCCCCGAGCACCACGCGAAGCCGGCCGTCCTCGGCCGGTCGAGCAGGGCGGGCGCCCTCGGCGGCGAAGCCACGTGGGGCGGCGCAGCCAGGCCGAGCGGACATTCCTGGATGCCGCCATCAGGCTGTTCGGCCGTCGGGGCTGTCGGCCAGACCTCACGGGCCGAGGTGGGTGAGGAAACCGGCTACGGCCGTGAGCTCGCCTGGTCGGCCAACTGCGCGGCATCAGCGACCAGTTACTGATCGACCCCGATGACGCCGGCGTGGACGCCACACGCACCACCAGCACGCAGTTCGTTCATCACGCATTGACCCCCGATCCGGCAGAGCCGCCGAAGGAGTAGAGGTCTTGATGGAACCCGAGCGAGGTACACCGGAGTACTGGGCACGCATCCGGCCGGACGCGCCCGCGGTCATTCACGGGGACACCGTGATGACCTACCGCGAATGGAACGACAAAGCGGACCGAGTCGCGAAAGGTCTGGCCGCACTGGGCCTGGGCCAAGGCGACCGGCTGGGAATACGTTTCCGGCTGGGCATCGAGTGGTTCGTCATCCAGCGGGCGCTGCAGAAGCTCGGCGTCCCTCAGGTCGCGGTCAACTGGAAGCTCACTCCGGACGAGGCGTTCTACATCATCGCTGACAGCGGGGCCAGGGGCCTGGCGTGCAACGACGCCGACGTCACGGGATGGGACCGCCCCGATGTCGGCCTCCTGATCACCGTGGGGCAGTCGGCCGACGCTCCTGGCGTTCGCTACGAGGACCTGCTGGACACTCCGGTCACCGAACCCCGGTTCGGTCCGCTTCGACCGAACCTGGTGCTGTACACCTCGGGCACCACCGGCGCTCCCCGCGGGGTGCCGCCGCTCGACCGCTCCACGATCAAGGACGTGGAGCGGCTGATGCGCTACACCGCCTCGGTCGCCGCCGTCCCGCCCCGCCCCGACTCCTGCGTCACCCTGCTGACCTTGCCGGTGCATCACGGTGCGGGTCCGAAGGAGGCGGCCGACACCTGCGCCGAGGGCGGCACGGTGGTCGTCCTGGATCCCTACGACGCCGAAGAGGCGCTGCGACTGATCGACCGGCACAAGGTGCAGGTGTGGTCGACGGTGCCCACCATGCTGCTGCGCATCCAGAATCTGCCCGGCCACGTCCTGGACCGCTACGACCTGTCCTCGCTCACCGCGCTGAGCACCGGCGCGGCGGCGGTCCCGCAGTCGCTGAAGGAATGGCTCGTCGACCGCCTCGGCGAGGGCGTCCTGTGGGAGGCCTACGGCGCCAGCGAAGCAGGGATGATCTCCTACGCCCGGCCGGAGTACCAGCTGACCAAGCCCGGCACCAGCGGCATCCCCTACGAGGGCGTGGACATCGCCATCGTCGACGAGCACTGGAACCGGCTGCCACCCGGTGAGGCCGGGGAGATCGCCGTCAACACCCCGGTGGTCATCAGCAGTTACCTCGGCCGCGACAAGCTCGATGAGGATGCGGTCAAGGACGGCTTCTACCGCACCGGAGACATCGGTCACCTGGATGAAGACGGCTTCCTGTTCATCACCGACCGCATCAAAGACATGATCGTCGCCGGTGGGGTCAACATCTATCCCGCCGAGATCGAAAAAATCCTCGTCCAGCACCCCGCCGTGCTCGACGCCGCTGTGATCGGCATCCCCCAGGACGACTTCGGTGAGCAGCCCATGGCGTTCGTCGTCGCCGATCCGGCTGCCGAGCCGAGCGAAAAGGACCTCCTGGCGTTCCTGGACGGCCGCCTCGCCTCCTACAAGAGGCCCCGTCGGTTCGCCTTCGTCGAGGAGCTGCCCGTGAGCCCGATGGGCAAGGTGCAAAAGCACGTGCTGAGGGCTCCGTACTGGAAGGGACGCGAGCGCCGTGTCTGACCCCACCGCTTCAGGCCCCACCCCGGCGTCGTTGCCCGAACTGCTGGATCTGCGCGGCCAGGTGGCGCTGGTCACCGGCGCGGGCCAGGGCGTGGGCGCGGCGACCGCACGGTATCTGGCCGCGCAGGGCGCCGCCGTGGCCGTCAACGACTTCCGGGCCGAGCGGGCCGAGGCCGTCGCCCGGGAGATCCGGGAGGAGGGCGGTACGGCCATTGCCGTGCAAGCCGACGTCACCGACTTCGCCGCCGTCGAGGCGATAGTGAAACGGGTGACGGGCGAACTCGGTCCGGTCACCGTTCTGGTCAACAACGCCGGCAACGCCGGCGCCGGCCCCGCGGCGGACGAGCGCGCTCCGTTCTGGGAGAGCGACCCGTCGGCGTGGGAGCCGTTCGTGGCGGTGAACCTGGACGGCGTGCTGGCCTGTTGCCGCTCGGTCATCCCCGGCATGATCCAGGCCGGGCACGGGCGGCTGATCACCATCATCAGCGACGCAGGCCGCGTCGGCGAGGCCGGTCTGGAGGCCTACTCCGCGGCCAAGGCCGGCGCCGCCGGTCTGATGCGCGCACTGGCGCGCAGCGTCGGCCGCTACGGCATCACCGCCAACAGCGTCGCGATCGGCATCACCAACACCCCGGCCATGGCGCACGCTCTCCAGGACGCCGACCTGACCCGCCGAGTGCTGTCGAACTACCTCATCCGCCGTGTCGGCGAACCCACCGACGCGGCCGCCATGGTGACGTTCCTCGCCTCCCGGGCCGGAAGCTGGATCACCGGGCAGACCTATCCCGTCAACGGAGGCTTCAGTGTCAGCCAGTAACCCTTCTCAGTCAGCCAGTACCAAGGCCGCGCAACCCAGCGGGGACGACGCCATCCTCACCGAACGCCACGGCGAGCACATCCTGATCATCCGGATGAACCGCCCACACCGGCGCAACGCCTTCGACGGCGCCACCGCACAGGCGCTGGAAGCGGTGATCGACGCCTACGAGGAAGACGACCAACTGCGCTGCGCCGTCCTGACCGGCTCCGACATCGTGTTCTCGTCCGGCCAGGACCTCATCGCCGCCGTCCACAACGACAAGGGCGCCACCAAGCGCCGCGGCGGGTTCGGGATCATGGGCCAGCCGCCGACGAAACCGATCATCGCCGCAGTCGAAGGGCATGCCCTGGCCGGCGGCCTGGAACTGTGCCTGGCCTGCGACCTGGTCGTGTCCTCGCGCACCGCGACGATGGGCATCCCCGAAGCGGCCAAGTCGCTCGTGGCGGTGGGCGGCGGCTGTTTCCGGCTGCCCAAGCGGATCCCCTACCACCTGGCCATGGAACTGGCGATCACCGGCAAGGCCTGGCCCGCCACCCGCTTCGCGGAACTCGGCCTGGTCAACAAGCTCACCGAACCCGGACAGGCCCTGGCCGGCGCGCTCGAACTGGCTCAGGAAGTCCTGGCGGCCGGACCGCTGGCGGTGCGCGCGAGCAAGCAGATCGTCCAGCACGCCTATGACTGGGTCGAATCCGACGCCTGGAGCAAACAGATGGAATACGCGGCCCCCGTGATGGCCTCCGAAGACCTACAGGAGGGCCTGCGCGCCTTCGCCGAGAAGCGCCCCGCGGTGTGGAAGGGACGCTGACCGTGATCATCGAACCCACGCTGCGCTCGGAGCTGTTGGCCGGGCAGGTCGCCATCATCACCGGCGGCGCCCGCGGCATCGGCGGCGCCACCGCCACCACCCTGGCCGCCAACGGTGCCCGCGTCGTGATCGCCGAGGTCGACAAGGCCAAGGCGGACGAAGCCGTCAAGACGCTCAACGACTCCTTCGGGCCCGACACCGCCTCGGCGTTCATCGCCGACCTGGTCGCCCCGGATGCCTGCGACGCCTTGGTCGCCCACACCATGGATACCTTCGGCGCCGTGGACATCGTGGTCAACAACGCCGGCTACGCCTGGGACGGCCGTGTGCACAGCATGACCGACGAGCAGTTCCAGGCCATGCTGGACATCCACCTGATCGTCCCGTTCCGGCTCGCCCGAGCGTGCGCACCGATCTTCCGCGCCGCCGTCAAGGCCGACGCCGAGGCCGGCCGGGTCCGGCACCGCAAGACCGTGATGGTCTCCTCGATGGCCGGCGCCTGGGGCCTGGACGGCGCCGCCAACTACGCCGCGGCCAAGGCGGGGATGCTCGGGCTGATGCGCTCCCTGGCCCAGGAATGGGGCGCCATGCACGTCAATGTCAACGCCGTCGCCTTCGGCATCATCCAGACCCGGTTCGCCCTCCCTCAGTCCGACCACGAGGTCATCCAGACCGGCGGCCGCACCATCCACGTCGGCATGCCCGCCAAACAAGCCCAGCGCATGGGCGTCCAGGTCGACCCCGACCGGGTTGTCACCGACGAGGAAATGTACGCGGCCAAGAAGCTCCCCGGGATGCTCCTCGGCCGCACAGGCACCATCCGAGAGGCCGCCGACTCCATCTTCTGGCTGTGCTCACCGCTGTCGGACTACGTCACCGGCCAGATGATCGCGGTCAATGGAGGCGCCCGCGGCGGAATGAGCTGACACCAGCCCTCACCCCCCATCGCACACCGGACGTGGCGGGCCCTCCGGCCCGCCATACGCCGCATCGCACCAGGTGAGGGGTTCAGGGATGAGTAGCCGCCGACAGGTCGGTGACGGTGAGTACGGCCAGCATGAGTGTGCGCAGCTCGGCCGCATGGCCGGGACGAGACCGGAAGCGTCGGGTCTGCGCGATGTCGTTGACCACGGCGAAGGCTGCGTGGACCTGGATACGAGCCTGCTTCTCCGGCAGCTGTGGCATCACGGTGATGACCAGGTCCGTCCAGTGCTGGGTGTACGCCCGCTGGAACCGGCGCAGTTCCGCCGCGGCACGCTGGGGCAGATTGCGGCCCTCGCTGAAGTAGGCCGCGACGAAGTCGTGATAGTCCACCACGGTGTCGACGTAGTAGCCGACGAGTAGGTCCAGGGTCCTGCGCGGTGGTTGACCGGCGGCGTACGCCTGTGCGGATGTCTGCCGCAGTCGGTCGCCAATGCGGTCGGCAATGGCCTGAAGCAGCTCGGTCTTGCCGCTGAAATGGCTGTAGATGCTCGGGCCCGTGATGCCGGCGGCCGCGCCGATGTCCTCCATCGTCACCGCGTGGTAGCCGCGGTCTCGGAACTGCTGTGCCGCGGCGGCCAGCAGCTGCTCGCGGCGGCTGTCCAGGATGGTCGGCTCCGGGTACGGCGACCGGCCCAGTGCGTCCGCCGTCGGCGTCCGGGGCTCGGCGGTGAGCACGTTCATGGCGATCGCGGTGAGCAGCCGTTCGAGTGCGGCCTGCGGCAGGCGTACCCGGTGATCGGAGATGCTGCCCAGCACACTGGCTCCGGCCCAGGCCAGCAGTTCGGCGTCGGCGGTCGGCAACTCCGGTCGCATCCGGCGCAGTTCGTCGACGATCAGATCCGCCGCGCGCGCCATGATCCGGGCCATGGCGGCTCGCTGCGGTCCGTGCAGGTGGCGCCGCTCGCGACGCCACAGTGCGCCGACCTCGCGGTGCCTGATCACATGGGCGGCCAGTTCCTCGTACACGCCGCGTAGCCGGTCGGCCGGGTCCGCGGAAGCATTCGGCGCCCCGGGGCCCAGCCGCTCGTCGACTATGCGCAGCAGTTGTTCGAGACCCGTCCGAAGAATGTGATCGAGAAGTGCCTGTTTGCTCGGAAAGTGTCGGTATATCGCGGGACCGCTGATCCCCGCGGCGGCGGCGATGTCGTTGACGGACACGTTGTGGTAGCTCTGCCGCGCGAACAGCTCAGCGGCGATCAGCGCGAGCTGGTCGCGCCGGCCCCGCGGTCTCGAACGCGTGGCGCTGCGCGCCTGCGGGGTCATTCCTCGTCCACCCAGGGGAGGAAGTCGGGCAGGCCGTCGCTCACCGGCGTCGAGAACTTGGGTGCCCGCTTCTCGAAGAACGACGCGATGCCTTCCGTTGCATCGGGTTTGCGGACGAGGTCGGCCACCAGTTGAGTCTCCAGGTCGTGGGCCCGCACGGGCGAGTCGAGAGGCGACATACGGTAAAGCATCTGCCGGGTGATGGCGACCGCCACCGGAGCCGCCCGGCTCACGATCCCGGCCGCCAGGTCGTATGCCGCCCCCAGCAGCGCCTCGGGCTCGTGGACGCTGTGCAGCAGCCCGGCCTCCCGTGCCTCCTGCGCGTCGAACACCCGGCCGCTCATCATCCAGTCGAGCGCCTTGGGCAACCCGACCAGACGAGGCAGGAACCAGGTGGAGCCGCCCTCGGCCACGATGCCCCGCCGAGTGAAGGGGAAGGCGAACTTGGCGGTGGTGGCGGCCAGCCGGATGTCGGCGGCCAGTGGAATGGTCGCGCCGGCGCCCACCGCGGCACCGTGAAGTACCGCGATGACCGGTTTGTTCATCGTGAAGATCCGCGACGACACCCAGCCGGCCGGTTCCATGGTGAGCTGCGGCAGGTCGTCCTCTCCCTGCCCGGTGACGTCGAAGCTGCCGCCGGACAGGTCGGCGCCGACACAGAAGTCCCGGCCGGCGCCGGTGAGCACCACGGCCCGCACCTCGTCGTCCGCGTCCGCGCGGTCAAAGGCATGCCGCAGCTCCTGAGCCATCCGGACCGTGAAGCCGTTGCGCGCCTCCGGCCGATCGAGCCTGATCGTCGCCACGCGCTCGGCCACAACGTAGCTCACCTGCTTGTACATGCTCATGGCAGCCCTCCGTTTGTTAGTCACCATTAGGCTTCAGTCTGCCCACAGGAATGGTTGACAGCAAGGGAATCTGCGTCTCATTGTTAATGAGCATTAGGAAGAAATGAATCGCAGAAGGAGGTTGGCACATGGGCGTGACGCGGTACAGGTCCCCCTGGGAGACAGCGGAGCTCGACGCCGTGCGGGAGCTGGCTCGCACCTTCTTCATGAAGGAGGCCGCGCCACTGGAGGAGAAGTTCGCGCGGCAGGGCCGGCCGGACCTGGAGCTCTGGCGACGGGCCGGTGAGCTCGGGCTGCTGTGTACTTCGATCCCTGAGGAGTACGGCGGTGGCGGCGGGACGGTCGCCCACGACATCGTGGTGTTCGACGAGCAACTGCGGGCCGGCGCGGGAGCGATGGCCCTGAGCGTGCACTCCGGGATCGTGGCCCCTTACCTGACCGCCTACGCCACCGAGGAGCAGAAGCGGCGGTGGCTGCCGAAGATGGCGAGCGGCGAGTTGCTCGGGTCGATCGCGATGACCGAGCCCGGGACCGGCTCGGACCTGCAGAACATCCAGACCCGCGCGGTGCGCGACGGCGACGAGTACGTCATCAGCGGGGCCAAGACCTTCATCACCAACGGCAAGAACGCCGGGCTGCTGGTCATCGCGGCGAAGACCGATCCGACCCAGGGGGCCAAGGGCGTATCCCTCATCGTGGCCGAGGTCGACGACGAGACACCCGGCTTCCAGCGCGGGCGGGTGCTGCAGAAGGTGGGCCAGAAGAGCACGGACACCGCCGAGCTGTTCTTCGATGAGATGCGGGTCCCGGCGGCCAACCTGCTGGGTCCCGAGGAGGGCCGGGGCTTCGTCCAGTTGATGCAGCAGCTGCCCCATGAGCGGCTGGTCATCGCCGCCCTCGGCCTGACCTGGATGGAGACCGCGGTCGAGGTGACGACCGAGTACGTCAAGCAGCGGCACGCGTTCGGCAAGCCGCTCATGGCCCTGCAGAACACCCGGTTCGAGCTGGCGGAATGCGCCACCCTCGCCCGCGTATGCCGGGTCTTCCTGGATGACTGCATCGCAAGCCACCTGCGCGGGGAGCTGGACGCCGTCACGGCGTCGATGGCGAAGTACTGGATCACCGACCGGCAGACCGAGGTCGTGGACCGCTGCGTGCAACTGCACGGCGGATACGGCTACATGCTCGAGTACCCGGTCGCCAGGATCTTCGCCGACGGCCGCATCCAGCGCATCTACGGCGGCGCCAACGAGGTCATGAAGGAGCTCATCGCCCGCTCGCTGTGAGCAGCCGGCGTAAGACGACGGAGAGGAAGAACTCCCTTGAGTACTGAAGCGTTTGTCTACGATGCGATCCGGACACCTCGGGGCAGGGGCAAGCAGACCGGCTCGCTGCACGGGGTCAAACCCGTCTCCCTGGTGGTCGGCCTCATCGACGAGGTGCGGCGCCGCCATCCCACGCTCGACCCGGACCTGATCGACGACATCGTGCTCGGCGTCGTCACGCCCGTCGGCGACCAGGGATCCGACATCGCCAAGACCGCGGCCCTGGCGGCGGGCCTGCCGGACACGACCGCCGGGGTGCAGCTCAACCGGTTCTGCGCCTCGGGCCTGGAAGCGGTGAACACCGCGGCACAGAAGGTGCGTTCGGGCTTCGAGGACCTGGTGCTGGCCGGCGGCGTGGAGTCGATGTCACGGGTGCCGATGGGGTCCGACGGCGGCGCCTGGGCCATGGACCCGGAAACCTCCTACGACACGTACTTCATCCCGCAGGGCATCGGCGCCGACCTGATCGCGACCCTCGAGGGCTTCTCCCGCGAGGACGTCGACCACTACGCGCTGCTCTCGCAGGAGCGGGCCGCGAAGGCGCAGGCAGGGGGCCGGTTCGCCAAGTCCGTCGTACCGGTGAAGGACCGCAACGGTCTGACCGTCCTCGACCACGACGAGTTCATCAGGCCGGACACCACACTGGAGGGGCTCGGAGTCCTGAGGCCCTCGTTCGCCTCCCTGGGCGAGTCCGCCGGGTTCGACGCCGTGGCCCTGCAGAAGTACCACCGGGTCGAGAGGATCGACCACGTGCACACGCCGGGCAACTCCTCCGGCATCGTCGACGGCGCCTCGCTCGTCGTCATCGGAAGCGAGCAGGTCGGCCGGGACGCCGGACTCACCCCGCGCGCCCGCGTCGTGGCGACCGCCGTGTCCGGCGCCGACTCCACGATCATGCTCACCGGTCCCGCTCCTGCCACCCGCAAGGCTCTCGCCAAGGCGGGCCTGACCATCGACGACATCGACCTGGTGGAGATCAACGAGGCGTTCGCCGCGGTCGTCCTGCGCTTCATGAAGGACATGGACCTGCCCATGGAGAAGGTGAACGTCAACGGCGGTTCCATCGCCATGGGCCATCCACTCGGTGCGACCGGCGCGATGATCCTCGGCACCGTGATCGACGAGCTGGAGCGGCGCGATCTGCGCTACGGCCTGTGCACGTTGTGCGTCGGCGGCGGGATGGGCATCGCCACCGTCGTCGAGCGCCTCTGACCCCCTCGCGACCCACGGAAATGAGTGACAGTGCAATGAGCGAGCAGAACTTCATCCGCTGGGAGCGGGACGCGGACGGCATCGTCGTCCTGACCATGGACGCTCCGGACCAGTCCGCCAACACGATGAACACCGCGTTCGTCGACGCCCTCGCGGTCGTCGTGGACCGGCTGGAGGCCGAGAAGGACGCGATCACCGGCGTGGTGGTCACCTCCGCGAAGAGGACCTTCTTCGCCGGCGGCGACCTGACTGAGCTCATCCGGACCGGGCCGCAGGACGCGGCGGCGTCGATGGCGTTCGTCACCCGCATCAAGAGCCTGCTGCGCCGACTGGAGACCCTGGGCAGGCCGGTCGTGGCGGCCATCAACGGTGCCGCGCTCGGCGGTGGCCTGGAGATCGCCCTGTCCTGCCACCACCGGATCGCTCTCGACGACGAAGGCACCCGGATCGGCCTGCCCGAGGTCACCCTCGGTCTGCTGCCGGGCGCCGGCGGCGTGACCCGCACGGTGCGGCTGCTCGGCATCGCCGCCGCCCTGCTCAAGGTGCTGCTGCAGGGGCAGCGTCACACGCCGGCCCAAGCGCTCGGAACGGGTCTGGTGCACGAGGTCGTCTCGACGCACGAGGAACTGCTGGCCCGGGCCAAGCAATGGGCGAAGGAGAATCCCGAGGCCGTCCAGCCCTGGGACGTCAAGGGCTACAGGATTCCCGGCGGTACCCCGGCGACCCCGGCCTTCGCGGCCGACCTCCCTGCGTTTCCCGCCACCCTGCGCCAGCAGCTCAAGGGCGCCAACTACCCTGCCCCGCGCAACATCCTGGCCGCCGCGGTCGAGGGGGCCCAGGTCGACATCGACACCGCGTTCGCCATCGAGGGCCGCTACTTCGTGGAACTGGTCACCGGTCAGATCTCGAAGAACATGACCCAGGCGTTCTTCTTCGACCTGCAGCACATCAACAGCGGCGGCAGTCGGCCAGGCGGCCACGGCACATGGCGGGCGAAGAAGGTCGCGGTGCTCGGCGCGGGCATGATGGGGGCCGGCATCGCCCATGTCTGCGCCCGCGGCGGCATGGAGGTGGTCCTCAAGGACGTCTCCGTCGAGGCCGCCGAGAAGGGCAAGGACTACTCGGTCACGCTGTGGGAGAAGTCCGTCGCCCGCGGCAGGACCACCCGCGAACAGGCCGAGAAGACGCTTGCCCGAATCACGCCCACGGCCGACCTCAAGGACCTGACCGGCTGCGACCTCGTCATCGAGGCGGTCTTCGAGAGCCCTGAGCTGAAGCGGAAGGTGTTCCAGGAGGTCGAGGACGTCGTCGAGTCCGGCGCGCTGCTCGGATCCAACACCTCGACACTTCCCGTCACCGGGCTGGCCGAGGGCGTGAAGGACCGGGAGAACTTCATCGGCCTGCACTTCTTCTCCCCGGTCGACAAGATGCAGCTGCTGGAGATCGTCGTCGGGGAGAAGACCTCGGACGCCGCGCTGGCGAAGGCCATCGACCTCGCCCGCCAGATAGGCAAGACCCCGATCGTCGTCAACGACAGCCGCGGATTCTTCACCAGCCGGGTGATCGGCACCTTCCTCGACGAGGCGGTAGCCATGGTCGGCGAAGGCATCCATCCGGCCTCCGTCGAACAGGCCGCGGGCCAGGCCGGTTACCCGGCCCCGGCGCTGCAGCTGATGGACGAGCTCACCCTCACGCTGCCGCGCAGGATCCGGGAGGAGACCAAGGCGGCGGCCCTGGCCGGGGGCATGGAATGGCAGGCGCACGGCTCCGAGGCCGTGATCGACCGCATGATCGACACGTACGGCCGCGCGGGCCGGTCCTCGGGTGCGGGCTTCTACGAGTACGCCGCCGGCAGGCGCACCGGCCTGTGGCCGGGCCTGGTCGAGCACTTCACCAAGCCCGGCCACGAGATCCCCTTCCGGGACATGCAGGAACGCATGCTGTTCGCCGAGGCCCTCGAAACGGTCCGCTGCTTCGACGAGGGCGTGCTCCGCTCCGTGCCCGACGCCAACATCGGTTCGCTGTTCGGCATCGGCTTCCCGGGCTGGACCGGTGGAGTCGTCCAGTACATCAACCAGTACGACGGCGGACCGGCCGGCTTCGTCGCCCGCGCCCGCGAACTCGCCGTGCAGTACGGCGATCGCTTCACCCCTCCCGCCTCCCTGGTCGAGAGGGCCGACAGGGGCGAGCTCTTCACCTGACCCACGGCCTGGGGCAGGTGCCCGCGCCGACGATGGCGCACGAACGCCGCCGCAGTCCCCTTCCCCGGGCACGGACCAACGCCGACCGCCCCTTCCGCCCACCCAGGAGGGCTGTATGTCCACCGCCGTTTCGGCCCCAACGCTCTACCGACCCAAGAACCCCGTCCGGTTCGTGACCGCGTCGAGTCTGTTCGACGGGCATGACGCGTCGATCAACATCATGCGGCGGATTCTGCAGTCCCAGGGAGCCGAGGTCATCCACCTCGGGCACAACCGCTCGGTGGCGGAAGTGGTCGACGCCGCACTGGAGGAGGACGTCCAGGGCGTGGCCGTCAGCTCCTACCAGGGCGGACACATCGAGTACTTCGCGTACCTGACGGAGCTGCTCCGCGAGCGCGGCGCCGGCCACGTGAAGGTCTTCGGCGGCGGGGGCGGCGTCATCGTCCCCGACGAGATCCGGCGCCTGGCCCGTGCCGGGGTGCGGATCTTCTCCCCCGAGGACGGCCAGCGGCTCGGTCTCGCCGGGATGATCAACTCCATGATCGAGGCATGCGACACCGCGCCCTGGGAGGACGCCCCGGCCCCGATCCCCGCCGTTCTGTCCGGTGAACGGCCCGCGCTGGCACGGGTGCTGACCGCACTGGAGGCGGTCTCGCTGTCGGCCCCGGAGCTCCGCGAACTCCGCCGGGCGGCACAGTCCCGTACGGTGCCCGTGCTGGGCATCACTGGGACGGGCGGGTCGGGCAAGTCCTCCCTCACCGACGAACTCGTCCGCCGGCTGCGTACCGACCAGCGGGACAAGCTGCGGATCGCGGTCCTGGCGGTCGACCCCACCCGCCGACGCGGCGGTGGAGCGCTGCTGGGCGACCGGATCCGGATGAACTCGCTGGACGGCGACCGGATCTTCTTCCGCTCGCTCGCGACACGCGGTGACAGCGAACTCCCCGAGGGCCTGGACGAGGCGATCATCGCCTGCAAGGCCGCCGGCTATGACCTGGTGATCGTGGAGACGCCGGGCATCGGCCAGGGCGACGCCGCGATCGTGCCGTACGCGGATGTGTCGCTGTACGTGATGACACCCGAGTTCGGTGCGGCCTCCCAGCTGGAGAAGATCGACATGCTCGACTTCGCCGACGTGGTGGCCGTCAACAAGTTCGAACGCCGGGGAGCCGCAGACGCGATGCGGGACGTTGCCCGCCAACTCGTCCGCAACCGCGAAGCGTTCGGCTCCGGACCGGAGGACATGCCGGTCTTCGGCACCAGCGCGGCCACCTTCAACGACGACGGCGTCACCGCCCTCTACCAGCATCTGCGCGGCCTGCTCGGCGAGCGCGGCCTGCCCGTGAGGGCCGGTGCGCTCCCCGAGGTCCCAGTGCGCCGATCCACCGGTGCCGCCCAGGTCGTGCCCCCCGCGCGGGTACGGTACCTGGCCGAGATCGCCGAGTCCGTACGCCGATACCACGCCGGTACCGCCGACCAGTCCGATGCGGCCCGGCGCGTGCAGCGCCTGACCGCCGTCCGTGCCGAGCTGGCCGCCGCCGGCACCGCGACCGACGACATCGACGCTCTGCTCGCACAGGCGCGGGACCATCTGGCCACCGAGGCAGGCAGGTTGCTCGCCGACTGGCCGGAGACGTTGCGTGCGTACTCGGGCGATGAGCTGGTGGTCACCGTACGGAACCGCGAACTGCGCACGGCCCTGGTACGCGAGTCGCTCGCCGGCAGCCGCATCCCGCGCGTCGCGCTCCCCCGGTACACCGATCACGGCGAGCTTCTGCGGTTCCTGCGCAGCGAGAACCTGCCCGGGCGCTTCCCCTTCACCGCAGGTGTGTTCCCGTTCAAGCGCGAGGGCGAGGACCCCGCCCGGATGTTCGCCGGCGAGGGCGATCCGCAGCGCACCAACCGGCGGTTCCACTACCTGTCCAAGGACAGCGAGGCCACCCGGCTGTCCACCGCCTTCGACTCGGTCACCCTCTACGGCCGCGATCCCGACGCGCGCCCCGACATCTACGGCAAGATCGGCACCTCCGGCGTCTCCGTCGCCACCCTGGAGGACATGAAGGCGCTGTACGACGGCTTCGACCTCGTCGCGCCCACCACCTCGGTGTCCATGACCATCAACGGACCCGCGCCCACCCTCCTCGCCTTCTTCCTCAACACCGCCATCGACCAGCAACTCAATGCCGTCCGAGCCGAACTCGGCCGCGAGCCGACCGCCGAGGAGGCCGACGCCACCCGCGCCCGCACCCTGCAATCGGTGCGCGGCACCGTTCAGGCGGACATCCTCAAGGAGGACCAGGGCCAGAACACGTGCCTGTTCTCCACCGAGTTCTCGTTGCGGATGATGACCGACGTCCAGGAGTGGTTCATCCAGGAGGGCGTGCGTAACTTCTACTCCGTGTCCATCTCCGGCTACCACATCGCCGAGGCCGGGGCCAACCCGCTCAGCCAGCTCGCCTTCACCCTGGCGAACGGCTTCACCTACGTCGAGGCCTACCTGGCCCGGGGCATGGACATCGACGACTTCGCGCCCAACCTCTCCTTCTTCTTCTCCAACGGCATGGATCCGGAGTACTCCGTCCTCGGACGCGTCGCCCGCCGCATCTGGGCGGTGGCCATGCGGGAGCGCTACGGCGCGAACGAGCGCAGCCAGAAGCTGAAATACCACGTGCAGACCTCCGGCCGCTCCCTGCACGCCCAGGAGATGGACTTCAACGACATCCGCACCACCCTGCAGGCGCTCATCGCCCTCTACGACAACTGCAACAGCCTGCACACCAACGCCTACGACGAGGCGGTGACCACCCCGACCGAGGAGTCCGTCCGCCGGGCCCTGGCGATCCAGCTGATCATCAACCGGGAGTGGGGCCTGGCGATGAACGAGAACCCACTGCAGGGCTCGTTCGTCATCGACGAGCTCACCGACCTGGTCGAGGAGGCGGTGCTGCGGGAGTTCGAGCGGATCAGCGAACGAGGCGGCGTACTCGGAGCCATGGAGACCGGCTACCAGCGCGGCCGCATCCAGGACGAGTCGATGCTCTACGAGCAGCGCAAGCACGACGGCACGCTGCCGATCATCGGTGTCAACACCTTTCGCAACCCCCACGCGGACGCCGGCGCGCCCGGCACCATCGAGCTGGCGCGCGCGACCGAGGAGGAGAAGCAGTCCCAGCTGGCACGCGTACACGACTTCCAGGCCCGTCACCGCGACCAGGCGTACGCCGCCCTGGCCGCCCTGAAGGATGCGGCGACGAGCGGACGCAACGTGTTCGCCGTCCTCATGGACGCCGCACGCGTCTGCACCCTGCAGCAGATCACGGAGGCGTTCTTCGAGGTCGGCGGCGAGTACCGCCGCAACGTCTGAAGCGCAACCTGGCAATCGTCCGGTCGTTGCACGACTTCCGCCGCTTCGGCCGAACGCCCCGGAAGTACTGGTCGGACCGTCTTCGAGGGCCTCTCTTCCGCAGCCGCGGAAATGGGCAGACCTGCTACGTCGGCTCGCGGGTGCTGGCACCCGCGAGCCGTTACGAGGAGGTTCTCGACGCGGTGACCGCAATGGCCGCGTCCCTGCCCATGGGGCCCCTGCGACTCGGCGACAGCGCTCGGGCCGGTCGTCTCCGCCAGACAGCGGGAGCGAGTCGAGCACTACGTCACCCTCGGCAGGGACGCCGGTGCACGGCTGACGACAGGCGGCGGCCGCCCCAAGCATCTCAACCGCGGCTGGTACGTCGAGCCGACCGTGTTCGGCGACGTACGCAACGACATGACCATCACGCCACCGACGTGGGAGCTGTCAGGTGAGACATCAGGCCGACTGTACGGTTGGCTTGCCGGACGATCGTCAAGGCGGATTTCTCGGTGGCCGGAGCAGTGGAACAGACTCGGGACCGGATGCTCCAAACGGCACCGAGCCGACGGCGCACTGTCGGCACAAGGACGAGTACTCTCCAGGCGACCGTAGGCGTGACCTGATCGACTGGAGATCCTCTGGCGCCAGCGGCCTGTTCCGATCTGCACGGGCTCATGGCATGCTGCCATCCCGGAGACCAGCGGCCTCTCGCAGCTCGCGAAGAACACGGCGGAGCGGCTGTGGTCATGCATCATGCACGTAGCGGGGGCCGCCGACAGCACGAATCCGGGTGAACGGCAGCACCCGGCCGTCGGCCAAGGCGCAGGGCCGAAAAGAGCTTACTTGTTAAGCCACCAACAAGTACGTACCGTATTGGTATGTCGTCCCGCACACCGACCCCGCCCACGCCGAGTACTTCCTCCTCAGCCCCGGACGCCGAGTCGGGGCCCGGCCCGGCCGAGCCTCATACACCTTCCCGCCGGCGCAGCCAGGAAGAGCGGCGCAGCCAGGCCGAGCAGTCGCTGCTGGATGCCGCCGTCAGGCTGTTCGCCCGCCGGGGTATCGACCAGACCTCACTGGCCGAGGTGGGCGAGGAGGCCGGCTACAGCCGCGGTCTCGCCAGTCACCACTTCGGCTCCAAGGCGGCACTGGTGGAGCGGCTGGCCCAACGCAGCCAGCGCCACTTCGTCGAGAGCCTGGGAGAGATCGGCGGCCATGAGGTGCGAGCGCTGGTGGCGCTCGTCGAGGCCTATCTGACGGCGCTCAGCCAGAACCGGGGCGAGGTGCGGGCCTTCTACGTCATGTGGGGCGCTGCCCTGCCTGAGGAGGCAGCGCTGCGTTCGGTGTTCGTAGCCGACGACGCACGCTTCCGCCAGGCCATCGAAGAGCTGGTGCGGGCCGGTCAGCAGAACCGGACGGTCAGGTCCGGCGTAGACCCTGTCGGTGTGTCCATCGCGCTGGTCGGCCAACTGCGAGGCGTCGCCGCGCAGTTCCTGATCGACACCGAGGGCGTCGACCTGGACGCCGCGCGCACCGCCTGCATCCAGTTCGTTCATCACGCATTGACCCCCGGTCCGGCAGAGCAGCCGGCGGAGTAGGGGTCCAAATGGCACCTGAGCCAGGTCCACCGGAGTTCTGGCACGCATGTGGCCGGACACGTCAGTCGTGATGCCCGGGCCGGGCGAACGGCTGGGGACGTGCCCGGCTGGATGTCGAGTGGTCGGTGATCCAACGGGCGGTGCGGAAGCCCGGTATCCCTCCGCTCCCGCGGCCCCCCTCTCCCGCTGACCCCACACCACCGCCATGAGAGGACATCAACCCATGCGTATCGGGATGGCACTCGACTACAGGGGCGGTTTCACCGACACAGTCGAGGAGTTGCGCGACCTGGAGTCAGCAGGGCTCGACATGGTCTTCGTCGCCGAGGGGTACTCGTTCGACGCGGTCAGCCAGCTCGGTTATATCGCGGCGAAGACCGATCGGCTGGAGATCGCCACCGGGATCCTCCAGTTCTACTCACGGACACCGACGTTGACCGCCATGACGGCGGCCGGGCTCGATCACGTTTCCGGCGGCCGGTTCACTCTCGGCCTCGGCGCCTCCGGGCCGCAAGTCGTGGAGGGCTTTCACGGCGTGCCGTACCACGCGCCGTTGGCGCGCACTCGTGAAATCGTCGAGATCTGCCGGTCAGTGTGGCGCCGTGAAGCGGTGGTCCATTCCGGCAAGCACTACCAGGTGCCGCTCCCTCCGGGGGAGGGCACGGGCCTCGGCAAGCCCCTCAAGCTGGTCCAGCACCCGGTCCGTGACCGCATCCCCATTCTCCTGGCGGCCATCGGTCCGAAAAACGTGGCGCTGGCGGCCGAAGTGGCCGAGGGGTGGGCGCCTGTCTTCTTCTATCCGGAGAAGGCGAACACCGTGTGGGGTGAGGCACTCACCGATGGCAAGGCCAAACGTCCTCCCGAACTGGGAGAGCTCGATATCTGTGTCAGCGCGGTGACAGTTTCCATCGGCGACGGTGAACACAGTGCGGCCTTGCACGCGGCGCGATCCCGGCTGGCGCTCTATATCGGCGGTATGGGCGCTCGCGAAAAGAACTTCTACAACGACCTCGCCTGCCGCTACGGGTTCGAGGCCGAAGCCAGAAAGATCCAGGATCTCTACCTGGCAGGCAGCAAGGACGAGGCCGTCGCGGCGGTACCCGAGGAACTTGTACGCGGGACGACACTCATAGGAAGCGCCGACGAGGTGAAGGCCCGCGTCGCCGCTTATCGGAACGCCGGGGTGACGACGCTCTCCGTCGGTTTCGGGGGTGCGACAGCTTCTCGCTCGCGACTCGATCAGATTGAACAGCTCGCCGAGTTCTGCCACTGAAGCCACCTGACTCAACGCCCGGTTCATCAATTTGTTGAAATCAGCCAGGGCGAGTGGGGGGAAGGCCGCTCCCAGTCAGCGAGGCGGTACTCCGGGCTTGCACCCGCTCGGCGCTCTGGCGGTAGCCCTCACACCGAGGGTGATGGTGCTCGACGTGGACAGTCGATGCTTCGACTCGTCGGCCTTCGTGTCTGACCGCTACTGGTGCTTGCCGCCGCCCGAACGACGGGCCGCGCCCCCTGGAAATCCATCGCCGCAACTGGACGATCGTCAAGCTCTCAACTTGACGATCGTCCAGTACGAGAGCAGAGTGGAACTGGACGACCGTCCAGTCGTTCTGTGGCAGCGGGTCCTACAAATCCGCTGGTTGCTTCCGATTGCATCAAGCTAGACGAGGTCATCATGAGTACGACGGAACAGAGCATCCGGCACCCCGAACGCTTGATCAACTTTGAGGAAGCCAGGTCCAGGCACGGCGCCAAGGCCGACTTCATGGCAGAGATGCTTCAAGTCGGCGATCCGCTCGCCGACGCCGTCATCGTCGAGATGGACGAGCTCGGCAAGGAGGCCAGGCGGTTCATCAACGCCGGTCTGGCGGACGGGCTGGACAGCCTGACCGACCCGCCGCCCGCCATCGCCGCCTGGCTGCGCCACCTGGAGACGGTCCCGGAGTGGGTCGACCGGGCCGCGCTGGAGGCGGGAGAGGTCGGATACCTGTCGATCAATCCCCTGTGGGCGAGCCTGGCGGAGGTCAGCAGCAAGCTGAGCGATGTCTACGCCTCGCCCCCCATCGCCAAGCTGCTCGTCCAGACGGGCCCCCTCGCCAAGATGGCACCGCGGCGGCTGGCGGAGACCGGTATGTGGCAGGCGCAGACCAGGGCCCCCGGGGGGCTGCTGCGCGGCGCACCGGGATACGTGCAGACCGCGCAGGTCCGCCTGCTGCACGCGCGTGTGCGGGCGACCTCGCTGAAGCACGGCTGGAACAGCGAGCAGTGGGGCGTCCCCATCAACCAGGTCGACCTCGCCCGTACCTGGCTGGACTTCACGGTCGTACCGCAACTGGCCATGGAGAAGCTCGGGATCGTCTTCGGCGA
Source organism: Streptomyces sp. NPDC048415 (assembly GCF_040651675.1). Classification (NCBI taxonomy): domain Bacteria; kingdom Bacillati; phylum Actinomycetota; class Actinomycetes; order Kitasatosporales; family Streptomycetaceae; genus Streptomyces; species Streptomyces sp. NPDC048415. The sequence continues at coordinate 30,701 of NZ_JBEZKJ010000039.1, forward strand.
CGAGGAGCAGCACGCCATCTACCGCTACTGGTGGTACATCGCCCACCTGTTGGGCCTGGATGAGCGCTTCTACCTCGAATACGGCAACAACACCCAGGCGCTGGTACTGAAGGACCTGCTGGACGTCACCATCGCCGAGCCGGACGAGAACTCCCGGCTGCTGACCGAGGCGCAGTTGGACGCCGGAGCGGACATCCTGGCCGCCGGGCAACTGGGCATGGACAAGCCCGTGGTGCGTGATCTGCTCAACGGCCTGCTGCGGTACTTCCACGGTGACGAGCTGGCGGACGGACTGGGGGTCCCGCCGTCACAGACGACGCCGCTGATTCCGCTGCTCGTGGCGGCCTGTGCCCAGGCGTGGCACGTTCAGCGCAGTACGCCGGAAGGCGCCGCGCAGGCGCTGCGGGAGCACACCGTAGGCAACCTGGCCATCACCGTTGGCGAGCTGCCCGGCGGCGGAGCGTCCTCCTACGAGAAGCATGCCGAAGACGCGGACACGGCGGCCTCATCAGCATGACGACATCTCCGCACCGCCCCGCACCTGTGCCGTCTCAAGTCCCTGGAGAGGTCATGAAGCACGACTACCGATCACTGTTCATCGGCGGTGAATGGGTACCGGCTGCCGACGCCGAGGTGAACACCGTGATAGCGGCGTCCACCGAGGAACCCATGGGACGCACTCCGCTCGGCGGCGCCAAGGACATCGACGCGGCCGTCGCGGCAGCTCGCCGGGCCTTCGACGGCACCGGCTGGTCCGACCTCGCACCAGGCGAGCGAGCCGACGCCCTGGAACGCTTTGCCACCGCGTTGGAGGCCCGCGCCCAGCGGATCGCCGAGACGGTCACGGGAGAAATCGGCATGCCGATCTCTCTGTCGAAGCAGGTCAACGGCAGTTTCGGACCTGCGGTCCTGCGCTACTACGCCGGACTGGCACGCACGTTGCCGCTGACGGAGGACCGCGTGGCCTTCCGCGGGGGCACCACACAGGTGCGACGCGAACCCGTCGGGGTGGTCGGCGCCATTGTGGCGTGGAACTATCCGCAGCCGCTGGCCATGATGAAGATCGCGCCCGCGCTGGCCGCCGGGTGCACCATCGTTCTCAAGCCGGCGCTGGAGACGGCCCTCGACGCCAACATCGTGGCGGATGCCGCAGCCGAGGCCGGCCTGCCCCCCGGCGTGTTCAACGTGGTGCCCGGCGGACTCGAGGCGGGCGAGGCCCTGGTCGCCCACCCGGGCGTGAACAAGGTCGCTTTCACCGGCTCCACACCGGCCGGCCGCAGCATCGGCGAGGTCTGCGGCCGGCTCCTGCGCCCGGTCACTCTTGAACTCGGCGGCAAGTCCGCGGCCGTCATCCTGGACGACGCCGACCTGGAGGCCACCGTGGCGGGGCTGGCCAGGGTGTCCTTCCCCAACAGTGGACAGACGTGCTACGCCAGCACACGGGTGCTGGCACCCGTGAGCCGTTACGAGGAGGTTCTCGACGCGGTGACCACAATGGCCGCGTCCCTGCCCATGGGTGACCCGTTCGACCCGGCGACGGCGCTCGGGCCGGTCGTCTCCGCCAGACAGCGGGAGCGAGTCGAGCACTACATCGCCCTGGGCAGGGACGCCGGTGCGAGGCTGACGACTGGCGGCGGCCGTCCCAAGCATCTGAACCGCGGCTGGTACGTCGAGCCGACCGTGTTCGGCGACGTGCGCAACGACATGACCATCGCGCAGGAGGAGATCTTCGGTCCGGTCGTGGTGGTCATCCCCTACCGCGACGAGGAGGAGGCAGTCACACTCGCCAACGACTCCGAGTACGGCCTCGGCGGCAGCGTGTGGACCTCCGACATCGACCGGGGCACAGCTCTGGCGGGCCGGATCCAGACAGGCACCGTCGGCATCAACGGTTACACGCTGGACTTCGCCTCACCCTTCGGCGGCTACAAGGCAAGCGGACTGGGCCGTGAACTCGGGCCCGAAGGCCTGCACGCGTACTTCCAGCTCAAGTCCGTCTACCTGCCCACCTGATTCAGTCCCGAAATGCCGGCCGCGCCTCAGCGGGACGGGCGCGACCGGCGGGCGGCGCTGCACGCTTTCGTTCGGAGGTACCCCTGGTGCTCCGTCCCCGACGCGGGAGTAGGCGACGCGACTGATCCCTCCGACAGGCCGGGCGCGTGGGGAACGGTCAGAGTGAAGCATGGTCCGATTGTAGAGTTCGCGTGCTGGACGATCGTCAAGCATCCATGGAGACGGCACAGCGGGGCCGAGGAGGACTACGGTGGCCGAGGCAGTGGAACAGACCCGGGACCGCATGATTCGTACGGCACTCGCTCTGTTCGGGGAGCACGGTTACGAGGGCACCTCGATCCAGATGATCGCTTCGTCGATGGACCTGTCCAAGGCGGCTGTCTCCTACCATTTCCCCACCAAGGAGATCCTGCTCAACGCCGTGGGGGAGCCTGCGTTCGCCGATCTGAAGGTGTTCCTCGACGAGATGGGCGACAAACCCTCGAAGCCCGGGCGTCGCCGGCAGGCGCTCGAGGAGTACGTACGGTTGATGGTGAAGCACCGAGCGTTCCTGGCCTTCTTGGCGCGCGGTGGCAAAGCCGGACTCACCGAACCCGTTCGGTCCAAGTGGAATATGGTCACCGCCAGGATCGAGGAGCTCTTCGGTGGTGACTTGGACGATCCGGCCGAACGCGTCTACATCTTCGCCGCCACCCGCGGCCTGGCCGTGGCATCCGCCGCTTTCCCCGAGTTCACCGACGACGAGCTGCGCGATCACCTGCTCACCGCAGCGGAACGAGTACTCACACGACCACGCCGACGGTCCACCAGAGACACAACGCCAAACACCCCCGAATCGGCGGTAGGCACAGACTGATCGGCCGGGTTACCAGCTAGTCCTGCCAGTGCGCCTGCCCCTGCACGCCCTCGCCGGGGACAACCTTGCCGCAGCGAGTCCCGGGGTCCCGGAGATAGGGCCAGAAGTCATCGTCATGGTTGGGGCGGTGGCGAACCGTACCCGCAAGTCCGGCAGTTCGTTGACGTCCGGTACACGCCAGGGCTAGGGGCCATTGGCGAGGGAGCCGTCGGCGAGCAGAGAGACCGGGTTCGGTAGGTGAGCGCGATCCGGGCCGCCTCCATGGCCGCGTCAAAGCAGTTCCCGGGCGCGGCGCGCGCCGCGACGGGCACGGGTGCATCGCCGTTGCGGCCGTACATGGCCTGCAGCAAGTCGGCCTGTTCGGTCTTGGTTGGCAGGCCGGTCGAGGGGCCCCCGCGCTGGACGTCGATGATCAGCAGCGGCTGCAGCGAGACCGATGGTCTCCGACTTCAGGGCCACCCCGGGCCCAGAGGTCGTCGTCACGCCCAGGGCACCGCCGAACGCCGCCCCGATGCCGGAGATCTCGTCCTCGGCCTGGAAGGTCCGCACGCCCACCGCGGTCGCCATCGCGGACACGGTGGCCGCGGATCCGGCGCTGGCGCGAGCCGTGGTCCGGTCGGCCCGCCAAGTGATCGGACCGCCGGCCCTGTCCTGGGAGGTCGCGCTGGAGCTGGAACTCAATCCCCAACTGTGGTCGATGGACCGGCGCGGCGAGCGCCGCTCTACCCCGGACCGCGACCGGCCACGACTCGGTCCGGTTCGGACACTGAGTGAAGGGCAACTCGTCGAGCGCGGGGACGGGGTCGTCGACCAGCGGATGAGTGAGGGGACCGCGCGAGGTACGAAGCCGAGTTCTCGCGCATATCGCTGGCCTGTGCCGATATAGCCGACGGCGGCGAACCACGTCGCCGTGCGAGGGGACCGCATACGGTCGAGCGCGACGAGGACGCCGATCTCGACTTGGGGCCGGAGGTACGAAGGCTCCCAGAACGGCCATCCTGGAGGCCTTCGCCGGGCACCGATGCGAGGTCGGTCCGGACACCACCTGCGGCTTTACGGGCCTGACCGGCGTCCACATTTTTGCGAGACGCCCTCCGGTGCCACACCGCAACCACCAGCCAGCCCCCCAACGACAACTCCCTGCGGCCTGGGCACATTGCGCTTCCCACAGCTGCCGTCAGCTGCGGCTGATGTCCTCGTGCTGGACGACCTACGCCATGGCGTGGCCGAGCACCGTGAGCAGATCATCGCGGCCATCGCCTGCCATGCGGCCCGCGTTGGCGGCGCTGCCGACGATGCCGACACCGTCAGCGGTACGGTCACGAGGCCCGTCACGTTGGTGCAGCCGGGACCCTGCTTGGCGACGAGCCCCGCGCAATCGGCCGAAGTACCGGCCGTTCAGCCTTCCAGCGCTTCCTTGACCTTCTTCAGATAGACGCCGTGCCGGTCCACGGACGGGGAGTGGACGGTCATCACACGAGTGAACTCGGTCCCCCCGTCGGCTTCATCGAAGGTGTACACGATCTCGCAGTGCTCGCGGGGGCCCCGGAGTTCATAGGCCACAATCACCCATCGGGCGCCGGGAATCGCCTCGGTGACCGTCCACTCGGCCTTGAAGGGCGCTTCTCCCTCATGGACGATCACCTCGATCCAGCTGGCTCCCACCACTGCGGACTGCCCGGTGTTGTCCCCGATGACCTCGGCTGTCACCGGGTGAGTCCCGACCCAGTTGTCCGGCGTGGTGACGAACTCGTACGCCGCCTGAGGCGTGCACTTGAGGGGGATGCTGTTACGTGTCGTGGTGGATCGCATGATGGCTCCTGTTCTGAGGGCTGCACGGCCTGGCGAGCTCACGAAATGCTCTTCGGCTGTGAAATGGAGGGTGCTCTGGCACATGGGTCATTCGCCCGTGGGGCGAGATGTGACCGGGAATCGGAATCGGCAAGGTTGCGCGGCGCCTCCTCATGCGCGTCCGAGCGGCGTCAAGGCAGTTTGTAGATGGCGACGGTCGTCTCGCCGTCTCGGATGCGGCGGATGTATTCGGTCTCGGCCCGCTCTCGCTGGGCAGACAGGGCACGGATGTCATCGGCTCGGTCCGACGGGATGCACACCACGCCGTCCGCGTCGGCGACGATGAGGTCTCCGCGCCGGATGGAGGCGTTCCCGATCGTGATGGCCTCGCCCAGTGCTCCCGGGCCGGCCGGGTCCTTGACCGTCCCGCTGACGCAGACGCGCTCGGCGAAGACGGGCATGCCCAGTTCGACCAGCCGGCGGGAGTCACGGACGCCGCCGTGGATCACAAGCCCCGCCAGGCCGCGCGCGATGGCGGCCTCGGCGAGGATCTCGCCCCAGTAGCCGTACTCAAATCCCCAACCGGCGTCGACGACGAGCACCTCCCCGGGGCTCGCGGCGTAGACGGCGCGGTGCAGCCACAGGTTGTCTCCCGGTGGGGTCCTGACCGGGAAGGCCGGTGCGGCGAGCCGCATCGCGGTGTCGAGAGGCTTGATCGCGGACGGCAGCGCGCCGATCCGGCCCGCGGCTTCGTGCACGGTGGCCGAGTTGAGCGACACGTCGATAGTGGTCATCGCTCATCTCCGGCAACGCGGTGCTGCAGGTCGTGGTAGCCGGTCGCGCTTCGCGCCTCGCGCAGAGGCGTCCCGGCCTCGACGGCGGCCAGGATGGTCTCCTCGGCCTGCTCGATGCCTTCCGCGACAGCGAGCACCTCGCCCGCGCGAACGGCGGGGATGACGACGAGGCCGTCCCCGTCGCCGAGTAGCAGGTCGCCCGGTTCCACCCGGATGCCACCGATGGACACGGGCACCTGAGTGGCCTCGACGCGGACGCGGTCCTTGCCGGTGCGCATGCAATTGCCGCGCGCGAACACCGGATAGCCGAGCTGGAGACTGCGGTCGACATCGCGGCACACCCCGTCGATCACGGTGCCGGCCACAGCCCGCCGGTGAGCGACGGTGGTGAGGATGTCGCCCCAGACGGTGGCGTCGAGGCGGCCCTGGTTGTCGAGGACGACGACGTCGCCCGGGCCGAGGTCGTCGATGTAGTCACCGACGGTGCCGCGGTCCTGCCCGACCGGGCCGTAGCGCAGCGTCCAGGCGCGGCCGACCACTCGGAACGACCGGTCGAGCGGAGCGATGCCGAGGGCCTGTCCGGGGATGCCCAGGCGGTCGAGCGCGTCGGACACTCCCGAGGTCGACAGCTTGCCCAGTCGGGCCGGCAGGTCGGTTTCGGAGTCGTCTTCACTGGTTGCCATCGGTCAGCTCCTCGTAGGACTTGCCCATCACATCCGACACCGGCACACCGGCGCCGATCGCTCGCGCCATCACGGCCTCGGTCGCCGTGATGGATTCCGCGGTGGCGAGCACCTCGTCGGCGTGGGCGGCCGGAATCACGACCACCCCGCCCGGATCGGCCAGCACCAGGTCGCCGGGGGCGACGGTGATACCGGCGACCTCGACGGTCTCTCCCCACGCGTGCTCGACCGCGCGGCCTCGCGCGGTCACCGGAGTCGGTGTCCGCGCGTACACCGCAAGGCCAGCCGTGGCCGCTTCGGTGAGGTCGCGGGCGGCGCCGTCGATGATCACCCCGTCGATTCCGCGGGCGGCCGCGGCGAGGGAGAGCAGACCGCCCCAGCCCGCGCAGTCGGTACGTCCCTGGTGGGCGACGACGATGACGTCGCCGGGCCCGGATGCGTCGACCGCGGCCGTGCCCAGATGCCGGCCCGGCGCGGCCGCAGTGTCGGCCGGGGGCGGCCCGAGCTCCACCGTCACCGCGCGCCCGGCGATCTGCCGGTCGGCGGCGAGCGGGGCAAGTCCGGTGAGCACCCCGCGGATGCCGTGCCGGTCGAGGGCGTCTGACACCGCGCAGGTGTCCAGGGCCCGCAGCCGCGCGATGGTGCCGGTCATGACGCGCCGGCCACGGTCTTCAGAGCCGGGAACACGCGGCGGGCGTTGTCCTCGAACACTGCCTGGCGTTCGGTGTCGGAGAGGAACTCGAAACCGTCGATGACGGGCTTGATGTCGTCGAAGTCGTGACCGGTGTCCGGGTTGGGGGCGCTGCCGCTGCCGGGCTTCTCGGTGCCGAACAGGACCCTGTCCGCTCCGACGGTGCGAAGCAGGAACTCCAGTGAGAGCGGGTTCTGCAGCACCGTGTCGAACCAGAACCGGCGCAGTCCGATCTCGAACCGCTCGGCGTCGGGGCTGCCGCCCAGGCCGGGGTGCAGCGCCTCGGCCTGCCAGCGCCCGATCTGGTAGGGCACCGATCCCCCACCGTGAGAGATCATCACGCGCAGGGACGGGAAGTCGGTGAAGACGTCGCTGCGGAGTATGGACAGGATCGCGATGGATTCCTCGGTGATGAAGTGCTCGCTGTACGTCTCGCGGTCGCTGTAGCAGCCCGCGGAGTGGACGTGGATGGGCAGATCGCGTTCGACCAGCTTCTCGTAGAGCGGATACCAGTAGCGGTCGCCGAGGTGTGGGGTGCTGCCGCGGCCCTCGTGCAGGTCGGGGTTGAGCAGGACACCGACGAAACCCGCGTCGACCATCCGGTCCAGCTCCGCGAAGCCGACCGAGACCGGCTGTTCGGGAACCAGCGGCAGCGCGCCGACCCCGGCGAACCGGTCCGGGTGCAGCGCGACTGTACGGGCGATGGTCTCGTTGTTCGCCCGGATCCACGGCGCCACCATCCGCCCGGGGGACATCGAGTTCCCCAGATGGAAGGGCCGCGGGGACAGCAACTGCACGTCGGTACCGACGGAGTCCATGACGGCCACGTTCCCGGCCGCGAACTTGGCGAGCGCCTCGTCGGCGATCTTCGGCCCCTTGGTGTGGTAGCCGCCGTCGGCAAGGAGACTGGCCTTGAAGGCGTACAGGTCGGCCGGGGCGAGCAGGTGTGCGTGCGAGTCGATGATCATGAGAGGTCAGCCTTCTCCGAGAACGGCGGTGATTTCGAGCTGGACCTGCAACGAACCGGCGAGGTCGGTGCGCAGGGTGTGCCGGGCGGGCCTGCTGGATTCGTCCGGAAACAGCTCCAGCCAGTACTTGTCGATGACGGGGCGAATCGCCTTGTCCCGTACGAACACCGTGCACTTCACGATGTCCTCGGGCCTGCCGCCCGCGGCGTCGAGTACGCGGCGGACGTTGGCGAACGCGAGCTCGACCTGCTCGTCGGTGCCTTCGGGGACGGACCCCGTGCTCGGGTCAACCGGCGAGATGCCGCCGGACATGAGCAGGGTGCCCACGACGCAGGCCTGCGGGATCGGCAACCCGCCGTGGTGCAGTCCGGGCACCTCGATCGATCGTCGGGTCATGTCGGTCGACGTCCTTTCGTCAGGATGGGTCGTCAATCGGTGAGATGAGGGCGGCTACTGCCAGCCGAGGAACGCCATGCCGCAGCCGGTGCCGGCCGGGGAACGCACGATCGGCACGTACTCGTACCAGTCCACGGCGTGGCCCTCCATGGCGCCGGCGGCGGTGATCCAGTTCCGGATCTCGGAGGAGCCGCTGTTGAGCGGTTCGACGGGCAGGCCGCACAGGGTGTCGGCGTCCTTCTTCGTGATCGCGTCGAGCACCGTGCGATCGAGGTCCTCGTTGACGACGAAGTGACTCAGGCCGCCGGAGGCGAGGACCGCGATGCGCGCGTCGATCGGGGATGCCGCCGCCGCCGCGCGCAGGGCGCGACCGAGTTCGAAGCAGCGACGTGGAGTCGGCTGGTTCGGGGGGAAGTACGTGTTGAGCATGAACGGGATGACCGGGACCGGATGCGGCTGCAGGAACCTGCGGATCGGAAAGCCGTACGCGTGTCCGAAGCCCGTGCCATCGGGCGCTCCGGACATCCAGGCGATGTCGAAGCCTTCGTTCATAAGGCCCTTCGTCAAGTCCTCCGCCAGCGCGGCGTGCCCGGCGAACTGGAACTCGGCGTCCATCAGGTAGCCACGTGCCGCCTCTTTGAAGAAGTCCGAGTCGTGGTCGTCCAGCAGGCCCGTCTTCATCTCCGCCGCCGCCGAGATCGCCATCGCCGGCTGGTTGGTGTCGTTGAAGAGTTCGTGCTGGTCGTCGCCGATCACGAGGACCACATCCGGGTCGGCTCGACGGAAGTCGCCGCGCAGCCGGTCCAGGGCGGCCTGGCAGCGGTTCCAGTTGGCCTCCCAGACGGGCATCGTGCAGGCGTCTGTGTAGCGATCGGCGGCGGCCGTGGCCAGCTCGTCGAAGCTGCGGATGACGCCGGTGTCGTCGTAGAGCATGGGATTGCGGCGGTCCTGGTCGGCCCGCTCCGCCCACATGTGCGGAGGCGCGGCCAGGAGCGGGCTGTGCGACGTGCCGGCCCCGAAAACGATCTCGGCCATGGTGTCCTTCTCTTGATGGCTTGCGGTGAATCAGGCGTCGAGGACGGTGAACAGGCGGGCTTCGCGGGCGCGGCCGGTGCGGAGCGCCTCTCCGGCCTCGGCGATGCCCCCCAAGCCGGCATCGGACTCGGGCGGGGGCGGAGCGTCGTTCATGACACGTATGACGACCTCGGCGAGGGCGGTCGCGCGGTCGACCGGTGCCTCGACGGTGCGCCAGGCGACATGGCGATCGGGCCGGACCAGCACGCCGCCGGAAGCGCCGACGCCGCACACCTGCGCCCACGTTTCCCCGGAATCGGCGAGCGCCGTGCCCCCGATCACGACCACCGGGATCGGGCAGCCGGCCACCGAGGAGGCAGCGCGGGCCGCCTGTTCCCAGGCGGGGGCGTCGTCGGCGCTGACGAAGAGGGTAAGTCCCTCCGGCGCGACCAGGTCCGAGGTGGAGATCTTCGAGCCGTCCGCGGCGGACAACCAGACGTGCGGGACGTGGTGGCCCGGGCGTGCGCAAGGGGTGAACTTGGTCGGCGAGTCGTGGCCTGCGGGAGGTGGCGTGTCGTCGGGTACGAGGGCGCCTGTCTCGTAGCAGAAGCCGGCCTCGATGTTGAGCTGGCTGTAGTCCTCGGCGTTGTGCGCGACGGCCCGCTCGGTGGCGGCGCGCCGGCGTTCCCCCTCCGGGGTGTCGCTCGCCCAGATCGCGACTTCGGCCCACCCTTCCTCGGGCGTCATGCCCTTGCGCAACCCCATCGCGGCCCCGATCGGTGCGTGCCGGCCGGCGTTGCGCAGGGAGTGCTCCACGTTGCGCAGTGCCACCTGCCGACGCTCCGGTTCGTAGGTGTCGAGGAGCCCTTCGGCGGCCTGCCCGGACAGGACGGCCGCGAGCTTCCACCCCAGGTTCGCGGCATCACCCACAGCCGTGTTCAGTCCCAGACCACCGGTCGGTGGGTGCCGGTGAGCGGCGTCGCCCACAAGGAACACCGGACCCACCCGGAACCGGTCGGCGACCACTCCCTCGTACTGCCAGTGGCTGGCCGCGTGCACCTCCACGTCCAGGTCGGGTACGCCGAGTACCTCGCGGACGCGTTGCGCCAAGGTGTCCGGGTTCCGGCTGATCGGAGCATCCGGCGAGAGGCGCATCCCCAGCGACCACTGGGGGGACTCCGCGCCCCATCGGCCCGGACCCAGCGCGAGCAGGGCGCCGACCGGGCCTCCGCCCTCCGGCTGGATGAAATGGGTCAGCAGTGCCTCGGGGTCGGCGTACGCGGACAGATCGGCCGAGAAGAAGACGCTGAGGACGTCGGCCAGCGCCCGCGGTCCGGAGACCTCGATCCCCAGCAGCTCCGGGCAGGTGCGACCACCGTCGGCGGCGACCACGAAGCGGGCCCGGATCCGGTAGGTACGCTCCGCTGCCAGGTCGCGGACGGTCGCGACCGCGCCGTCGCCGTCGAGGACGAGGCCGACCAGTTCCGTGCGTGCCCGGATGCCTTCCGGCCATTCCCGGTCGGCACGCTCCCACAGGATCCGGTCGACCCGCCGCTGCGGAAGATTCGCGAAACGCCGCGGACTGGCGACCGCGTAGCGAGGGCCGTCGGGACCGCCGCCCCAGGCGGGGAGGTAGCCGATCCGCTTGCCGTGCAGGGGAGTTGGCCCGGCAAGCGAGGTGTACCAGGCCACCCGGTGCCACCGGTCCTCGGGCGGGGACTCGGCGTAGATGGCGTCGGCGACCCCGACATCGGCGAAGGTCTCCATCGTCCGGACGTTCAACAGATGTGCCCGCGGGAAGTGGGTGCTGAAATCCCGCCGCTCGATCAGCAGCCCGCGTACCCCGCGGCGCGCCAATTCGAGAGCGGTCGTGAGCCCGGCCGGGCCGCCACCCACGATCAAGACCTGTACGTCGTCCTCCAGGGGCGTCGTCGTCCTGGGTGCTGATGTCACTCTCGGCCTCCTTGCCAAGAAAATCCTGCCTTCACTATTGCATAGCAAGATTGAATGCAAAAGCGCCTTCAGTTTGGTGTGCACCTTCGCTAGCCTTCGTCGCGCCGCACAGGACCCGGTCAGATCGTGTCGGCGCACAGTCAAACGCGACTCACCTGGAGGTTGGCCATGCTGGAGAGAGCTCTTGCGGAGGCTGGATCGCCGTCCCGAAACCCCTCCAGGACTCGGGGCCGCGGCCCCGCCGTGACGATGTTCGGCGTCGTCGCCATGGTCACCGTGGCCTTCGACTCGGTGGCCCGAAATCTGGCGCTCCCGCAGATTCTGCGCAGTCTGGACATGTCCGTGGCGTTCGGCGGGTTGGTCTTCAGCGCCGCCTTCGTCGTGACAGCGCTGCTCAACCTGGTCATCGGTCCGGCCATGGACCGAGTGGGCCGCAAGCGCGCGCTGCAGTTCGCGCTGCTCGCGGCGGGCACGTTCAGCGGGCTCACCGCGTTCGTGACCGCGAGCTGGCAGTACGCGATCATCGGAGCGCTCTCCGGCTCCTGTCTGGTGGTGATGACGCCGATGCTGGTGATCGTCGGGGAGGAGGTCACCCCACGACGACGCGGTCTCGCTCTGGCCCTGGTCACCGGGTCCTTCTCTGTCGGGACCCTGCTGGTGGGCGCCGTCGGCGCGATACTGCTGCCCGGAGGGCACTGGCGCCTGCTGTTCTTGTTGACGTTCGTGCCGTTGCTGCTGCTGGTGCTCTCCCCGCTGTTCATCCGCGAGCCGGCCCGGGCGGCCGAGGCTGCTCGCGTCAGGAAGGCCGCGGTGACCGGGCCGGCGGAGTCGCAGCACGACATCGGCGTCGCCCATACCCAGCAGTCCCCATGGCGCCAGCTGCTCGCACCGGACCTGCGCCGACAGACGATCGTGACCTCGGTCGGCGGACTGCTCATGAACCTCAGCACCGGTTTCGTACTGGCGCTGTCCGCCACGTACTTCGAGGCCTACTACCATCTGCCGACTCGGGACGTCGCGCTTTCCCTGAGCATCGAGGCGGTCGCCGCGCTCGCCGGCAACATCGTCGTGGGCCTGCTGGGCAACCGGTGCGCAGCCCGAACGCTGCTGGTCGGGTTCGGAATCGCCGGGGCGGTCGCGGTCGGCCTCATGGCGGTCGAGGGAAACACCGCATGGGCGTGGGCGACCATGGCGGGCTTCGGCTTCTTCGGCCAGGGCAGCCTGGCGGCGTGGGGCCGCTACGGGTTGGAGTCCTTCCCCACCCGGGTGCGCGGCACCGCCGCGGGCCTCCTCAACGCCTTCTTCTTCGCCGGCAACGCGATCGCGCCCGCCGCCTTCGCCGCACTGATCGGAGCGGCGCTGTTCTCCGTCACCGCTCTCACCGCCGGGACGCTGTCCGCCGCCGGCGCGCTGGTGATGCTGCTCGGGAGCAAGCAGGCCGCCGGGCGCGAACTGGAGGAACTGGCGCGATGACCACGCAGGCCTTCACGCGGCACTGATCGTCCCGATCACCTCTCCACATGATCCCCAACCGAAACGAGGCACCCCATGGACAGTTCGGCATCGTCGCACGCACTGCTCGTCATCGACATGCAGAACAGCTTCTGCCACCCCGACGGCGTGATGCGGTCATTGGCCGGGCCGATCCACCGGCTCGACGAGCAGGTGAGCACGCTCGGTCGCACGATCACCGAAATGCGCTCGCTCGGTGTCCCCATCGTGTATCTGCGCATGGTGTTCCAGCCGAACTACGCCGACGCGGACGCGGTGTTCCGCCGACTGGTCCCCGAGGCGATGCGACGTGGCGGCCTGGCGCGTGGCACCTGGGATGCGGAGATCATCGACGAGCTCGCCCCCCATCCCGAGGACACCGTCGTCGACAAGACCCGATTCGACGGATTTCTCGCCACCCCGCTGGCGGCGATCCTGACCAACATGGGAGTGCGCCACGTGCTCGTGTCCGGCGCCTACACCAACGTCTGTGTCGAGACCACCTGCAAGTCGGCATACCAGTACGACTTCGAGCCCGTCCTGTTCGCCGACTGTGTCGGCGCGCTCAATCAACGAGTGCACGACCGGGCCATCGACGTCCTGCGTGAGAGCCCCTTCGCCGAGATCACGAACTCCAAGGACTACCTCGCCCGAATCGCGGACGGCCAAGAACCAGTGGTGGCATGACGGGCCGGCGCCGCGGGGGACTACGTGTGGCCAACGGCCGAATACCCTGTGCACTGCTGTAGCCGCGCACTGTGAGACTGGGGCGACTTCGGCGCGCCGCACAGATGGTGGACCGCCGGTCTCCGGCACGGCACCCGGCGCGCCCGCTCGAACCAGGGCGGGCGGGCCCGGCCGGCAGGTTGGATCGCGGAAGATCGCGCCTCGTCAGGCGGTGAGCGGCCCATGAGGAGGCTGGTCGGCAAGGTAACATTGAATGCGAACTTGCATGCTCATGTCTCGGGGCGGGGGCCAGGGCCCCCATACGATGGGGTACTACGACGATGACCGATTCCCAGCAGCGGCAGCTGACCAAGTCGGGGGCCTCCGTGGACCGGATCGTCGGCACCCTCCTGGGCCGGATCAGCACCGGCAGCCTCGGGCCGGGAGAGCAGCTACGCCAGGAAGACCTGGCCAAAGAGCTCGGCGTGAGCCGGGTCCCCGTGCGCGAGGCACTCCAGGTGCTGCTGGAGCAACGCGTGCTCGTCCACCAGAAGCACCGCGGCTTCTTCGTCGCCAAGCGAAGCCATCGCGAGCTCAGGCAGTACCACCGCATGCTCGAACTCATCGAGGACGAGGTGATCGCATCGATCGCCTGGCCCACCGCGGACACCCTCGCCCACCTGCGTTCGCTCAACGACCGGATGCTCCTCGTGGCCGACGACTACGACCCGGCCGAGACGCTCACCCTGAACCGCGAATTCCACTTCCAGATCTTCTCGCTGTCACCCCACTCGATCATGGTCGACGAGCTGGCGAGACTGTGGCGGCTCGCTCAGCCCTTCATGGCCACGCGGATGATCGCATCCGAGTCGCGCCGCCAGCGCGTCGAGGAGCACAGGGACATCATCGACCGGATCGCCGCGCACGACCGGCCGGGGCTCGTCACCGCCATGCACCGCCATCGCGAAAGCCCGCGCCTGACCGACTCCACCCCCGAGACCCTCGCCGACGGCCTCAACCCTGTGGGCGCGCCGACCAGCTGAGCTCCGACGCGACCACGATCGCGGGACTGGATTTCCCGAACTGGCCGGCGTATGTCGCGCGCGAGTTGTGACGATCAGTTCTGTGCAGCACGGAAAGCACGGGGCGAAGCAGCGCGTTGTCGACTCTCCCGGGGGAGGTAGCGGCGCCGGTCGCCCCATTCGCCGACGATTCGATGTTCTGCGCTCGGCACCGAACCCGGGCGATTCACGGGCGCGTTCTTCGCGCCGCGGTGAACATGGTCGCTTCGGCTCGCTCGTCGGCGCGGGCATCAGACGACGGTCGTCACTGAACTGCGGTGTTTCGCCGGCCTGTTGGAGTCCGGAGCGACGAGCCCGTCGGAGATCGCCGGGGAGACCGGATTGGACCGGAAGGCGGTCTCGACGACATGGGCGACAAACCCTTGAAGCCTGGGCGCCGTCGGCAGGCGATTGAGGCGTACGTACGTCTGATGGTGAAGCACAGAGCATTCGTAGCGTTCCTGGCACGCAAAGGCGGAGCCGGACGCACCACACCGTTCGGTACATGTGGAGTGCGGTAACCGACAGGAAGGGCCGGCCTCGTGTCGGTCGCCCCCGTGACCGCTCGCCGATGGACTGGGCCCGCGGGCTCACGATTCCGCAGATGCTTGTGCGGGGTTCCCTCCGTTCAGTCGGCCAGGGGCCGTCCGTATCCCGTGCTGACAGGGGCTCATAGGCAACGGCTAACGCTGCGTTCGGACACACGACTTTGACCACCTTGATCAGGCCTCGTTCAATGTGGGCACGCGCTGTAACGGGTGTCATGAGCCCACGTATTACCGGCCACGTGTGCTCCTGGCCGCTGCCCCGGACCGGGCGGCGGCCGCTCGGTCAGGTCACTGCGCCGAAGCGGAGGCACGTAGTTGTTCCGGTTGACCGAATGGCTCGAGAAGGAAGAAGACATATGAGGGACGCGGTCATTGTCGATGCGATCCGCACTCCCGTGGGCAAGCGCAACGGGTCACTGGCCGGCGTGCACCCTGCGGAGCTCTCGGCGCACGTGCTGAAGGCGCTCGTCGCGCGCAACGAGGTGGATCCGGCCGAGATCGACGACGTCATATGGGGATGCGTCAGCCAGGTCGGTGACCAGGCCGGCAACGTCGGGCGGGTGGCCGTACTGGCCGCAGGGTGGCCGGAGTCAGTCCCCGGCACGACGGTCGACCGCCGGTGCGGCTCCAGCCAGCAGGCGGTCCACTTCGCGGCCGCGGGGGTCATCGCCGGGCACTACGACTTCGTGATCGCCGGCGGCGTCGAGTCCATGAGCCGCGTACCCATGGGATCGGCCGCGCGAGACGGAAACCCCTTCCCCGACCGAGTGCTCGAGCGCTACGGAGTCGATGGCTTCCATCAGGGCGTCGGCGCGGAGATGATCGCCGAGCGCTGGGGCTTCTCCCGACAGCGACTGGACGAGTATGCGGCACAGTCGCACGCTCGGGCGGCGGCGGCCGTGGACTCCGGTGCCCTCGACGGCCAGCTCGCACCCGTCGAAAGCAGGTTGCATGCCGATGAAGGCATTCGGCGCGGCTCGTCGGTGGAGACGCTGGCCGGCCTGAAAACCGCCTTTCGCGAAGACGGTGTGATCACCGCCGGCAACTCCTCGCAGATCTCGGACGGCTCGGGCGCCCTGCTCATCACGTCGAGCGAAACCGCCCGGGCGCGAGGTCTGCGGCCGATCGCCCGGATACACACAGTGGCGCTGGCCGGGGACGACCCGGTCATCATGCTCACTGGGCCGATCGAGGCGACGGCCAAGGCACTGAAGAAGTCGGGACTCGTCATCGACGACATCGGCGCCTTCGAAGTCAACGAGGCGTTCGCGCCGGTGCCACTCGCCTGGCAGGCGGAAACCGGAGGTGCCGGTGATCGGCTCAACCCGCTGGGTGGGGCGATCGCGGTGGGGCACCCCCTCGGCGGTTCCGGCGCCATCCTGATGACGCGTCTCGTGCACCACATGAAGGACCGGCGTATCGCTTACGGCCTGCAGACGATGTGCGAAGCAGGCGGTCAAGCCAACGCCACCATCCTCGAGCTGCTCTGATACCCGCACAACATCGCCGAGAGATCAGGTCCGGCCCACAACCCGCCCGGGCAAGAGCGCAAGGCATTCACCTACATGACGGCCACTGTGCATGCGGGTGAGTTGAGTGCGGTTGACGCCGCCGAGACTGGCCGGATGTACGGCGGCCACCACTGGGCGCTGAGAACGATTACCGCCCAGCGCCTGACCTCTGAGTTGCCTCTGCGTACTGAGAAGGGACGCACATGCGTTTGGAAGGATTGTCCACGGCCGTCACTGGAGGTGCCTCCGGGCTCGGGCTGGCCACGGCTCGGCGGCTGGTCAAGGCGGGCAGCAAGGTCACCATCATCGACCTGCCCACCTCCAACGGCGCGGACATCGCCACGGAGCTCGGTGAGGCGGCTCGGTTTGTCGCCGCTGACGTCACCGACGCCGAGCAGTTCGAAGCGGCGCTCGACACGGCCGACGAACACGGCGAGCTCCGAAGCCTCATCCACTGCGCCGGCGCGAGCCGAAAGCTCCGATTGCTCGACAAGGAAGGCAACCCCGGATCGCTCGAAGACTTCGAGTGGGTGATCAAGCTCAACCTGATCGGCTCGTTCAACGCGCTGCGGCTCGGCGCGTCCCGCATCGCCCGCCACGAGGAGCTCGACGGCGAGCGTGGCGCCATCGTGCTGACCGCTTCCGTCGCCGCGTATGAAGGTCAGATAGGGCAAATCCCGTACACGGCATCGAAAGCAGGCATCGTGGGGATGACCTTGACCGCCGCGCGTGATCTGGCCGGCAGGTCGATCCGGGTGTGCACGATCGCCCCCGGCATCATGGACACGCCGCTGCTCGCCCGCCTGCGCGACGACGTGCGGGCCTCACTGTCAGCTGCCGTGCCCAACCCCGTCCGGCTCGGCCGCACGGACGAGTTCGCGCAGCTGGCCTGTCAGATTCTCGAGAACGGCTACCTCAACGGCGAGACCATCCGGCTCGACGGTGCCATCCGGATGGCACCGCGCTGACCGGTGGGAGGTGGTCACCGCTGACCGCCCTTCCGGCGCCCGGCGCCACGGTCCGCGCCCGATGCGCAACCTTCCTCATCCGCTGAATCGACACGACTCCCGCGCCCCATCGACCCCGTCGACGAGCAAGCCGCTTCCAGGTCCTGTGCACCGCAGACCCAGTCGCCTGAGTCGACAAGATCACCAAAGTGATTCCCGGTATCGCGTCTAGGGTGGGTCCGTGGATCTGCACCAGGTTGAGTACTTTCTCGCGGTCGTCGACCACAACGGCATCAATGCGGCGGCAACCGCACTCGATGTCGCCCAGCCCACGATTTCGCATGCCGTCCGAGCACTGGAACGCGAGTTGGGCGTCCCGCTGTTCCACCGGATCGGCCGCGGCATGGTGCTGTCCTCCGCCGGTCACAGCATGGTGGGGCCCGCGCGGCGGATTCTCCGCGATGTCGTCGCCGCGGAGGGGGCGTTGGTCGATGCGGCCGGGCGGCGGCGCGGCCGACTGGACATCGTCGCCATGCCCGCCCTGTCGGTGGATCCGGTGGCGCGACTGGTCGGCGCGTTCCGGCAGGAGTTCCCCAAGGTGCACGTCCGGATCGGGCACCTGCGTGACGAGGCGGCCGGTGCCTCTCTGATCAGGGATGACCACTGCGAGATCGTGGTGTGCCACCTGCCGACTCCAGGCAGCGCCGGCCTGGCTGTCTGTGAACTCGGAGTACAGGAGTGGTGGCTGGTCTTTCCTCCCGGCTCACAGTTGCCGCCCGAGGACCCTTTGCCGCTCTCTGCGCTCCCGGACCTGCCACAAGTCATCGTGCCGCGAGGCTTCCCGCAGGCCGGCGAGGTCGAACACGCGGTTGCGGCGGCGGGTCGCGTGGTCCGGCCCGCGGCGGTTGTGCAGCACCGCGAGGCGCGGCTGCCCTTCGTTCTCGCGGGTGTGGGCGGCAGCTTCATGGAGCGGTCGATGGCCGAGGCCTCGGTAGCTCGAGGGGCGGTGGTGCGGGCCGTGGAACCGCGGATCAGCCGCGCTTACGGTCTGGTTTACGACGCTTCGACGTTGTCGCCCGCAGGTCGTGCGTTTGTGGACCTGGCTCGTTCGCGCGCTCCGCACGCATGACCTCCGCAACGTCCAAGAACGCCTGGGCCGCCGGTGACAGGGGACCGGGGCGGAACACGAAGCCCACCGAACGCCTGATCTGCGGTTTGGTCGAGCGCACCACCACACCGCTGAGCTCGCTCTCGGCGATGCGCCGGGGAAGGAACGTCGCGCCCGCGCCGTGCATGACCAACTCCCAGATGGCTTCCCGGTGAGCGCACTCGACGGCGACATGGCCGATCGCTTGATCCAGCGTCTCATCGAGGCGGGCTCGACCCTGGGAGCCCGAGAACTCCAGTACCAGCGGAATCCCGCCGACCGCCTCGAGTGGCACCGGGTCGGGCAGTTCGGCGGCCAGAGCAGGGGGCAGGACAATGACGGTCTCCTGCACCCAGAGTTCCTGACTCTGCAAGGTGTCTCCCACGACCGGCAGTTCCGTCAAGCCCAGCTCCGCCTGCCCGCGGCGGACCTGGCTGACGACACCGACTGAGCTGCCGGGATCCTGTACATCCACCAGGATGCCGGGATGGCGCTGATGCAACCTGATGGTCAGGTCCGGTAGCGGGTCGACGGCCAAAGTCGACAGGGCGGAGATCTCAAGACGCCCGGTGGCAAGCTCCCGGACGGCGTGCACTCTCTCCTTGGCGCGCTTGACGTCGGCCAGGATCTGTCGGGCCGGTCCGACGAACGACTCCCCCTCGGCCGTCAAGGTGAGCTGCCTGCCGGAACGGTCGAACAGTTGGACACCGAGCTGGCCCTCCAGGTTACGGATGGCCTGCGACAGCGATGGCTGCGAGATGTAGAGGGCCTTCGCGGCCTTGGTGATGCTGCTGTGATCGACGACAGTGACGAAGTACTCGACCAGACGGAGATCCACCACAGCAGGCTACGGCACCTCTCCCCGGCTGGTGGGCAGCGTGTACCGCTGTGACCTGCGGACATAGGTTCTGTAAATGGATCCGTACACACCTGAGTCTTTGTGCGACGCCCGTGCGTGGTGATGCACTCGGGTGGCCCGGAGACGGCGCGAAGGAGAGACGAACCCCGCGGGTGGGGAGGTAACCGGGCTCGCGCGGCGGGAGGTTCGGCGGCCCAGCACGGCTTGGTGAGCGGTGGGCCCGATCACCCACGAACACAAGGAGCACGATGGCGACGACGGTGACGCCTGGGCAGGACATGACCATCAGCGGTCAATTGAGCCGGCACGCGCGCACGATCCCCGACCAGGTGGCCTTCCGCTTCGGCGAAACGGATCGGACCTACCGGCAGCTCGATGAACGCGTCAACCGGCTCACCCACGCCCTTCGCCAGTACGGCGTGGGGGTTGGCGACCGCGTGGCGCTGATGGCGTACAACGGACTGGAAACGGTCGAGGTGTACTTCGCCTGCGCTCGGCTGGGCGCGATCTGCGTGCCGGTCAACTTCCGTCTCGTGGCCGACGAAGTGGCCTACGTCCTTGCTGACAGCGGGGCGTGCTTCTTCATTGCCGAGGCCGCCCTGGCGGACACCGCGTTCCGCGCGCGGGCTGGGGCGCCGAACGTCCGCGCTTGGCTCGTGATCGGAAGCGCGGCCGCAGGCACACTGCCGGACGCGAACGACTACGAGGCAGCGCTGCAACAGGCCTCGCCCGGTTGCGCCGAGGGCTCGGCCGACGAGCATGCACCCGCCTACATCATGTATACGTCGGGGACGACCGGCCGGCCCAAAGGCGCGGTGCTCACCCACCACAACCTGTTCGTCCAGACCATCAGCCGCATCGCACATCTGGGGATGCCGACCGACTGCCGGGTGTGGCTGGCGGCGACGCCGTTGTTCCACATCGCCGGCCTCGCGGGGTTGTTCCCTTCCATCCTGGCCGGCGGCCGGGTCGTGCTGGCCCGGTCCGGGAGCTTCGACCCGGTCGAGATGGTGGACCTTCTCGAGCGGGAGCGGATCGCGGAATGCTTCTTCGTTCCGGCCCAGTGGCAGGCCATCTGCGATGTTCCCGGCATCGCCCACCGCGACCTGCCGATCCGCATCGTCCGGTGGGGCGCCGCACCCGCGACGACCACGCTGCTGCGGACCCTGCACGACACCTTCCCGCATGCCGAGATCGAGTCGACCTTCGGCCAGACCGAGTGCAGCCCGGTCACCACCGTGCTCCGGGGCGAGGACGCTCTCCGCAAAATCGGTTCCGTGGGGACACCGCTCCTCAACGTCGAGGTGCGTGTAGTCGACGACGAGATGAACGACGTGCCTCAGGGAGAGACCGGAGAGATCGTCTACCGCGGCCCTTCAGTCATGAAGGAGTACTGGAACAGACCACGTGAGACCGCCGAGGCGTTCACGGGAGGCTGGTTCCACTCCGGCGACCTGGTGCGGCAGGACAACGACGGCTACTTCTACGTCGTTGACCGGAAGAAGGACATGATCATTTCCGGTGGGGAGAACATCTACTGCGCCGAGGTGGAGAACGTCCTCGCGGCTCACCCCCAGGTGGCTGAGGTCGCCGTGGTCGGCACGCCCCACAGCCGGTGGGGCGAGACCCCGCTGGCGGTCATCGTGCCACGCGATGCGAGCGCCTCGCCCACCGCTGACGAGATCGAGCGCTGGTGCCGGGAGCGGATGGCGGCCTACAAGTGCCCTCGACAGATCCGTCTCGCTTCCGAACTCCCGCGCAATGCGATGGGGAAAGTGCTCAAGACGCAATTGCGCCGGGAAGCAGGCGAACTGGCCGTCGATCGCGCCCTCAAGGACGGGGAGTGCACAGCGTGACAACCGAAACAACCGATGCCGGCGAGTCGGTCCTCGTCCTGCGCAAGGGCCCCGTGCTCACCCTCACGCTCAACCGTCCTCGACGCAAGAACGCGATGGACGCCGATGCCTGGTCGCGGCTGCAGGACGCACTGCGGAACGCACGCATGGATGAGGGCGTACGGGCTGTGGTGCTTACGGGAGCGGGGGATGACTTCTGCGCCGGGGCCGATCTGAGCGGGGCACAGGTCGAAAGGCACCCGCTGAACCGCATGCGCTGGTACGGCGACATCGCCATGGCACTGCACGACATGCCCAAGCCGGTCATCGCGAAGGTGTCAGGTGTCGCCGTGGGTGCCGGCTGGAATCTGGCCCTGGGCTGCGATCTCGTGGTGGCGTCGACGACCGCCCGTTTCTCCCAGATCTTCGCCCGCCGCGGTCTCTCCCTGGACTTCGGAGGATCGTGGCTGCTGCCCCGGATCGTCGGGTTGCAGCAGGCAAAGCGTCTCGCCCTGCTGGCGGACTTCATCGATGCCGAGGAGGCCCTGCGACTGGGTCTCGTCACCTGGGTGAAGAAACCGGAGGAAATCGACGAGTTCACCGACGACCTCGCCGAGCGCCTGGCCGAAGGCCCGCCGATCGCCTTGGCCCAGTCGAAGCTGATGCTCAACGAGGCGACCACCGGCTCCCTGAGGGAAGCGCTGGAGAGCGAGGCCCGGGTACAGGTGGTCAACTACGCCACTGACGCTCCTGCTGCCAAGCGGGCTTTCGTGGACAAGACCGAGCCGGACTTCCCAGGCAAATGGCTTCTTTGACGGCTCCAACGGCGAGCGCGCAAACGATGCTTGATGACTGTCCCCGCGGGGTTTCAGTAAGGACGCAAGAACGATGACGAACGAGATCAGGGAAGCTGTCGCCGCCGACGAGGTGCTGATCGGCCACGAGCCCGGCGTCATGGTGATCACCCTCAACCGGCCGCACGCGAAGAACGCCGTCACCAGGGCGGTGTCGGAGCGTGTCGCGTCCGCGCTCGACGAGCTCGATCGCCGGGACGACCTTCGGGCCGCCATCATCACGGGCGCCGGCGGCAGCTTCTGCGCGGGTATGGACCTGAAGGGGTTCCTGGGCGGCGAACGGCCCAGCATCGAGGGCCGCGGGTTCGCGGGCGTGACCGAGGCCCCGCCGAAGAAGCCGTTGATCGCGGCGGTCGAGGGCTATGCACTGGCAGGTGGCTGCGAGATCGTCCTCGCCTGCGACCTCGTTGTCGCCGCGCGCTCAGCCAGGTTCGGGATCCCCGAAGTGAAGCGCGGCCTGGTGGCCGCGGCGGGTGGACTGCTGCGCCTGCCGCACCGCATACCTCAGCAGATCGCGATGGAACTGGCCCTGACCGGGGACATGCTCACCGCGGAGCGGGCCTACGAGGTGGGCCTGGTCAACAGGCTCGCCGAGGACGGTGACGCCCTCGGCATGGCCTTGGCGCTCGCCTCCCGGATCGCGGCGAACGGCCCTCTCGCCGTCCTGGCCAGCAAGCGCGTCATCCGTGAACACGAGCAGTGGCCGGAGCCGGAGCGGTTCGCCCGCCAGCGCGAGATCATCGATCCCGTCTTCAGCTCCGAGGACGCCAAGGAAGGCGCCCGTGCCTTCACCGAGAAGCGTCGTCCGAACTGGCAGGCACGATGAGCCGGCACGAGTCGCCTTTGACGGTGACCGATGACGAGCGACACGCTTCGGAGCAGCCGCAGAGCGAGCCGTTGCGAGGCATGCGGATCGTCGAGATGTCGAGCTACGTCGCGTCCCCGTTGAGTGGCATGACCTTGGCGCAGCTGGGCGCCGACGTGATCCGGATCGAGCCGCTCGGTGGCGCCGCCGACCGCACCCGGTGGCCGCGGTCGCAGAGCGGTACGAGCCTGCTCTGGTCGGGCGTGAACAAGGGCAAACGCGCCATGGCGGTGGACCTCTCGTCCGAGCGCGGTCGCGAGCTCGTGGAGAATCTGATCGTCGGCGGAGGACCGCGCGGCGGGATCGTGATCAGCAACTCCGAGCGGTATCCCGATCTGACGTACGACGCTTTGCGCGTGCGGCGGCCCGACCTTGTCCACGTACAGCTCACCGGTCGGCGCGACGGTGGAACCGCAGTGGACTTCACGGTTCAAGCGAAGACCGGGTTCCCCCAGTTGAACGGTCCGGAGGGCTGGACGCAGCCGGTGAACAACGTGCTGCCGGCGTGGGATGTGGCGGCAGGCCTCTACCTGACGATCGGCCTGTTGGCCGCGGAACGCCACCGGCTCCTCACCGGTGAGGGACAGCAGGTGCGGATCGCACTCGAGGACGTCGCGATGGCAACCGCCGGAAACCTCGGCTATCTCGCCGAGGCGCAGGTGACCACACCGCGTGAGCGAGGCGGCAACTACGTCTACGGCACCTTCGGGCGGGACTTCGAAACGGCGGACGGTGAGCGGCTGATGATCGTCGCGCTCACGGTCCGGCACTGGCGCGACCTGCTCGGGGCAACCGACATGACCGACGCTGTTTCGGCACTGGCCACCGCACTTGGCGTCGACTTCGACGACGAGGACGAACGGTACCGGCATCGTGCGATGCTCGGCGGACTGCTCGCGGGCTGGTTCGAGAGGCACACCCTCGCCGAGTCGGAGGCGGTGCTGCGCCACGCCCGAGTGCTGTGGTCGACGTACCAGAGCTTCACCGATCTCGCGGCCGACGGTGCGCTCCTGCTGCGCGACAACCCCTTGCTGTCAGAGCTTGACCAACCCGGGGTCGGCAGGCATCTGGCGCCGGGCTCGCCCGTGGTCATGGACGGCCATCAGTCCCTGCCCAAGGTGTCACCACGGGTGGGTCAGCACACCGAGGAGATCCTGCGGGCCGAACTCGGCCTGTCCGCAACGGAGCTGGGTGAGCTGATCGACCTCGGAATCATCGGCACGGACGGACTGGTCGACTCCGGCGCGCTGCGGGCCACCCGTCCCCACGCCTGAGACGTTGTGGCCGAAAACGCTGACGAGAGGGGAATCCTGTGGCGGATGTGAAGTACGCGGTGCGCGGTCGCTTCGCGCCCATCCTGTTGAACCGGCGGGAGCGCGAGTACGCGTTCACTCCGGAAAAGCGTGTCGCGCCCGCCGCCTTGGGTGCATGCCTCGGGCGCGTTGCCCGAGCCGCGCGCGACCAAGAGCGGGTGGTGGTATGACGGGGCCGGCGCTGGCGGGTCTGCGGGTGGTCGACCTGAGCTCCACGTTCATGGGTCCGTACTGCACCCTGCTGCTGGCGCAGTGGGGTGCCGACGTGATCAAGGTCGAGCCACCGACCGGCGATGTGGTCCGCTACATCGGCGACCGTCGTCGCACCGGCATGGGCCCGGTGTTTCTCAACACCAATCGCGGTAAGCGCAGCGTCGTGCTGGATCTGAAGGACGACAGCGGCCGCACGACGCTGAACCGGCTGATCGACTCCTGCGACGTACTGGTCCACACCATGCGTCCGCAGGCGGCCGCACGGGCCGGCCTGACCGCCGAGGCCGTACTGGCGCGCAACCCCCGCTGCGTCCTGCTCGCGTTCCGCGGCTTCGGGGCCGGCGGTCCGGCCGAGAACGACCCGGCCTACGACGATGTCATCCAGGCCCGCAGCGGCCTGGCCGCGCTGCAGGGCGGCGGTTGCGGTGAACCGGCCTACGTGCGCAGTGCCATCGCGGACAAGATCGTCGGCGTGTACGGCGCCGCGGCCCTGCTGGCCGCGCTGCACGAGCGGGACAGCACCGGCCGCGGGCGTGCGATCGAGATACCCATGCTGGAGACGATGGTCTCGTTCACGCTGCTCGAGCAGCAGGGCGGACTGGTCTTCGACCCGCCGGCGGGACCCTCGGGCTACGCGCGGACGAGTTCGCCCTACCGCCGCCCGTACCGCACGAAGGACGGCTCCATCGCCGTGATGATCTACACCGACGCGCAGTGGGCCACGTTCTTCGGCCTCGTCGGCCGGCCTGAGGCGGCCGAGGACCCACGCTTCCGCACGATCACCGAACGCACGCTGCACATCGATGAGCTCTACGGGATGGTCGAGGCGGCGATGGGCGAGCGCACAAGCGCGGAGTGGCTGCACGAACTGGCCTCGAGCGGCATCCCGGTCAGTCCGGTCAACTCGATCGACGACCTGTTCAGTGACCCGCACCTCCTCGCCACCGGCTTCTTCCGCCGGGTGAGCCATCCCTCAGAGGGCGATCTCGTACTGCCCACCATGCCCGGCCCGACCGGGGACGCTCCGCCTGACGCGTCCTGGCACGCCCCTCTTCTCGGGGCGGACACCGCCGAGGTCCTCGCCGGCCTCGACATCGACGGAGGTTACCGTGGCTGACCTTGAGTACTCGGTCGACGACCGGGTGGCGACGATCATGCTCAACCGCCCGCGGCGCCGGAACGCCTTCACCGCAGCCGTGGTGGACGCCTGGGCCGAGGCGCTGCTGACCGCCCAGGCCGACGACGAGGTGCACGCGATCATCGTCACCGGGGCGGACGGAAATTTCTGCTCCGGCGTGGACCTCGACGAGTTCATGGTCGACAAGACGCCCTTGCAGCAGAAGCTGTTCCTCACCGGCCACGTGCACCGGGTCGCGCGGGCCCTGCAGGAGGTCGACAAACCGGTGCTGGCCGCCGTCGAGGGATCCGCGGTCGGCGCCGGGATGGACATGGCGTTGATGTGCGACTACCGCATCGCAGGCCGTACCGCGCGGTTCAGCGAGGGCTACGTCCGGATCGGCCTGGTGCCCGGCGACGGCGGCTGCTGGCTGCTGCCCCGGCTGGTGGGATCCTCCCGGGCGCTGCGACTGCTGTGGACCGGGGAGTTCGTCGACGCCGAGGCCGCACTGGCGGCCGGGATCGTGGACGAGGTGGTGGACGATCCCCAAAAGGCCGTCCGGGAGTTCGCCCAGACCCTCGCGGCCCGGCCGCCGCACGCGGTACGGATGATCAAGCGTGCGGTACGGCAGGGCGCCGATCACGACTTTCTGACCGCGCTGGACCTGATCTCGTCCCATCTGGCCGTCATCGCCTCGACGCAGGACGCCGCCGAGGCCTACGCCGCGCAAGTCGAGAAGCGCCCGGCCCGATTCCTGGGGAGGTAGAGATGGACAACGCCCGTCGGGCCCTGCGCGTGGAGGTCCGTGATCTGGTGGCCTCCTGGCGTGCGGTCCACCCGGGACCAGTGCGCAGCGACGCGTGGTTGCGCGGTTTCGACCTGGACTTCAGCCGGGAACTCGCCCGCCGTGGGTTGCTGGGCATGACCTGGCCGCGTGCGTACGGCGGGGCCGAACGCAGCAACGTCGACCGGCTGGCGGTCACCGAAGAGCTGCTCCGTCTGGGCGCGCCGGTGGCCGCGCACTGGATCGGTGACCGGCAGATCGGGCCGGCCGTTCTGCGGCACGGCTCGCCAGAGCTGTGCAAGGAGATCCTGCCGCTGATCACCTCCGGTGAGGCCGTGTTCTGCCTGGGCATGAGCGAGCCGGCCGCGGGATCGGACCTTGCCGCGGTCCGCACCCGCGCGGAGAAGGTCGGCGGCGGCTACCGGGTGCGGGGCCACAAGATATGGACCAGCCACGCCCATCGCGCCAGCCACGCCTATCTGCTGGCCCGGACCAGCGACGGGGAGCGCAAGCACGAGGGGCTCACCGAGTTCATCGTCGACATGGACACCGACGGGATCACCGTCACCCCGATCGTCGACCTCGCCGGCGAACATCACTTCAACGAGGTCCAGTTCACCGACGTCTTCGTGCCAGGGGAGCGGGTCCTCGGCCAGGTCGGCAACGGTTGGCGGCAGGTGGTCGAGCAGCTGTCCTTCGAACGGGGCGGCGCGGAGCGGGTGCTGTCCACCTATCCCGTTCTCGTCGAGATCCTCACTGCCCAGGTGCGGGACACGTCTGCGCAGCTCGTCGTCGGCGGGCTCGTCGCACGGCTGGCGATGTTGCGGCACATGGCCTTCCAGGTCGCGCGGGACCTCGACCGGGGCGAGCCGCCCGTTCAGGCCGCCGCGCCGCTGAAGTACCTCGGCTACGCCTTCGAGGTCGACATCCTCGAGGCCTACCGGACGCTCGGGTTGGGCGCCGACACCGGCCCCAGCAGTACGTTCGGGCAGGCCCTTCTTGCCTCGCCGGGCTTCGGCCTCCGTGGCGGTGCCGCCGAAGTACTGCTCAGCATCATCGCCAAGCAGGAGGCACGCGCATGACCAGGACCAGGGCCGACGACTCCGTCCGCGAGCTGGAGCAGCTGATAGCCACCATCGTCCAGCGTGCCGGCGACGATTCGACCGCGCTGGCGACCGCGCTCGGCGAGCTCGGTCTGGACGGCATCGGCATCCCGGAAGAGCAGGGCGGGTCCGGCGGCGAACTGTCCGACCTGTGCGCGGCGTTGGGTGCCCTGGGCCGCCACGCCGTCAGCACGCCGCTGCTGGAGAACGCCGTCGCCGGCTGGGTTCTCGCGGAAGCGGGGATCGCGCCTCGACCGGCCCGGGCGACCATCGTCCTCGAACACGGCACCGGCATCCCGTGGGCGCGGGACAGCGACGCGGTCCTCGTCTGCCCCGAGAACGGTCCCACGCTGCTGTTCGACTTGACCGACGCGCCGCTGGAGCGCAGTGAGAACATCGCGGGCGCGCCGCGGGACACCCTTGTCAGCCCGGTGCCCTCACAGCCGCTGCCCGGCGCGCCGGCGCGGAGCCTGATCGTGGCGCGGATCGGCCTGCTCTCGGCGGCCTACCTGGCTGGCGCAATCACCGGAGCATACGAGCTGACCAGGGCGTACGTGCGCGAGCGCGAGCAGTTCGGTGCACCGTTGATCGAGTTGCCTGCCGTGCAGCGCGGCCTCGGGTTGATGCGCGTGACCGTCGGTGCCGCATCGGCTGCTGTCGCGCACGCCGTGGACGTGGCCGACGACGAGACGCGAAGCCTCGCCGGATCGCAGGCCGCCCGTACGATCGCGGGGCAGGCGGCAACCGACGTCGCCCGGGCAGCGCACCAACTGCACGGAGCCATCGGAATCACCGCCGAATATCCCCTGCACCGCTGGACCCGCACGCTGTGGGCCTGGCGTGACTACGCGGCGCCGCAGAGCTGGTGGACCTCCGGTCTCGGAAACGCAGCGCTCACGCGCTCGGAGGTGGCGGTGTGGGACGAGTTGGCAGGTGGCGCTGAAGATCATGCCTACTTGTAAGGACGTGCTCGACGCGGGCGCTGACTCGACGGTGCGAGGTGGTGTGATCCTCCCTCCAGGCCGGGCAAGCCACTCTGCCCTTTCGCACGGCGGTGCGGGATGACAGGCCCTGTCCAAGACGGCTCCGACGCCCTGATCCCGCCGTCCACAGCAATATCACCGACGATGTGGACATTGAAGTCGTCGCGTTCTTCAGCCGGAATCCACAGTGCGGCCTGCGCTCTGAGCGCGGACAGGGGAGCGGCTTCGGCCGCGATCCGAGTGGCGCCTGAGGGATCGCAGCGGAGCCGGTCGGATCCTCGACCGCGTCGTCGGCCTCTGGATCCGGTGAGTACTCCCCCAGAAACCGCGCCAACTGCGCGGCAGCCAGCAGATAGTTGTGCCGAGTGGTCTCCGGATGGTTCCCCGCCCGCAACGAGCGGTCCCAGTCCCGCAGAAACCCCGACCAGGTCTTCGACAGACCCCCAGTGATTTTGTCCAGGTCCAGTAGCGGCATCTTCGCCGGCCTCCGAGTAAAGGCGCCGGTGAGCGGCGTGCTCAACCTCGAAGATGGGAAACTACCCATACGAAAAGGGCCCCCACAGGCTCTCGCCTGCGAAGACCCTTCGCACCGTCGGGACGACAGGATTTGAACCTGCGACCCCTTGACCCCCAGTCAAGTGCGCTACCAAGCTGCGCCACGTCCCGGTGCCCGCCTGACCTGGGGTTTCCCCTGGCCGAACGTGCACCGAAACAATACCGCACTCGTGCCGGTGGTCGCGCACTCGTTTATGCGGGGCTGACTGGCGGCAGGCTGGGGATTGACCTGATCGCCGCCCGGTTCGAGGCGGCCGGCTGGTCCGCCGCGACCGTGGACGGCCGCGACCACGAGGCCCTGTACGCCGCCTTCACCGCCCCGCACCCCGGCTGCCCCCGCGTGATCGTCGCCCGGGTCGAGCCGAAGTACGCCTGAACCCCGCCCGCGCCATTTCCCGATGCCGCCCGCCGCCCCGGACGACATCGCGTCCCACGCCTCCTGGAAGGACATCTCCCTGTCATGGACACCATGCGTGACCGATTCGCCCCCGTCGTCTCACGGTTGCTCGACGAGGATCCGCGCCTCGCGGTCGTCCTCGCGGAGATCGGCAAGGACGGCTTCTCCGAGGCCCGGAGCCGGGACAGGTCCGCATACGCGTAGCCCTGCTTCGCCGTGATCGTCATGCCGACGATCGTGCAACCTCAACCAAACTTCATGTCGTTCCCGGCGGCGACCGCGTGACGCAGCAGCGTCTCGGCCTCGTCGGGGTGGCCCGGGACGTGCACGGTCCAGCCGTCCAGCGTGTCGAGCAGGGCCACATCGCCGGGCGCCATGTGGGTGAGGCCGCCGGCGGGCCAGTCGAAGGACCCTGACGCGCTGACGAGGACGGCGCCGGCGTCCTGGTGTCCGAGGTCAAGCTTGATCTGCTCAAAGGGCCGCTCGACGAGGAAGCTGGCGAAGGTGTCTGGCCGCCACCGAGGGGCTCGACGTCACCGTGCTCTACGCGACCACCGTCCGCCCCTTCGACACGGCCGCCCTGCGCCGGGCCACGGAGACGGCGGGCACCGATGTCGTCCTGGTCGAGCCGTACCTGGCCGGCACCTCCACGGCCGCCGCGGGCGACGCGCTCGCCGACGTACCCCACCGGGTGCTCGGTCTCGGTGTGGGCCGCCGCGAGCTGCGCCGCTACGGAAGCATCGACGACCATGTGGCCGCGCACGGACTCGACGCGGAATCGCTGAGGGAGCGGATCGACGGATTCCTGGCAGCGGCGCGGGCCCGCGCATGACGATGGCACCTCCGCCCGATCCCCGGTCGTCTGCGCCGGTGCCGTCGCCCTCCCCAGGCGAACGACCGCGTTCTCACACGGCTCGGCGGTTCTCCCGCCCCGCCGGTTCGGGTATCGCCGCGTTCGTACGCGGCCGGGGAGCGGCGGCGTCGACGCGCACGAGGTTGCGTATCGCGGGCACCGACAGCAGGGCTGTGGACACGACGACGGTCATGACGCCGGCGATGAGGAGTACGTGGTCGGCGCCGAGGGCGGTGGCGGCCGGTCCCGCCAGAGCCTGGCCGACGGGCATCATCGCCAGGGAGCCCGCGACGTCGTACGCGTGGATGCGGTTGAGGACGTCCGGCGCGACCTGCGTCTGCACGCTGGTCGCCCACATCACGCTCCAGAGCGACATGCCCGCCCCGGCTATCACTGCTCCGGCCGACATGGCCGCCACGCCGAGTCCCGCGCCGACGGACGCCGGGAAGCAGGCGAAGGCGAAGAGGGCGAAGGAACCGGCGCGCAGCATACGGCGGGGGCGCAGCCGCAGCGCGATCAGTCCGCCGATGACGGTGCCGGCGCCGAGCGCCGAGTTGACCAGGCCGTAGGCGCGCGGGCCGTGCCGCTGGACCACTTCCGTCGCCACCAGGGGCACGGTGGGGCCCCAGATGGAGATCATGTACACGCACCAGATCACGATGACGCCCCACAGCCACGTACGGGATCTGAACTCCCGCCATCCCTCGGCGAGATCGGCCTTGAAACTGCCGCCGTGAGCCCGGCTTCCGGAGGCGGCCGGGGGCAGGCGGAGCAACAGCAGGCACAGCGCGCTCAGCGCGAAGGTGGCCGCGTGGGCCACGAAGACCCCTCCGGCCGAGGCGAACGCGACCAACAGGCCTGCCAGGGCGGGGCCCACGAGCTGGGCGGCGGACTCGGCGATCCGGATGGCGCCGTTGGCGCCCTGCACATCGGTGGCGAGACGGGGCACCGTGCTGGCGACACCGGGCTGGAAGACCGCGCCCGCCACGCCGTTGACGGCGCCGATCACGCAGATCTGCCAGAGGATCACATGGTCGGTGAAGAAGAGCGCGGCGGCGAGCGACTGAGTGGCCAGCCGCACCAGGTCGGCGCCGATCATCAGCTTGCGGGTGCTGACCCGGTCGGCGATGACCCCGCCGAAGATCACCAGTCCGGCGAAAGAGGCGGCCGACGCGGCCATGGCCAGGCCGACCGCGCCCACCCCGTAGCCGTACTGCAGCAGTCCCGCGGCGAGCGCCACCGGCAGCATGGTGTCGCCGAGCCGGGCGAGGGCACGCGCGACGAAGAACAACGCGAAGTCCCGGGACCAGACGGGCCGGGGGCCGTCGGCGGCAACAATGTCACGGCGGCCGGAAGCTCTGTGCCCTGTCTCCGCGGCAGGCTTGTGCCGCGCCGTCCCGGTGCGTTGGACACCGCCACCCGAGTCCACGGCGGGCCCGGAGGGCTCCCCGCCCCCACCGGCGCGGCCCGACGGCTCGTCCCACGGCGGCTTCCCGCCCGATGACGCCCCACCCATCCCACTCGCCCCCTCCCCTGCCGACGCCCGACGACTCCCCCGCGCAGCCGAGCGTCCCGCCTCTCACTCCTGTTTCCGGATCATGCCACGCGGGACTGACAACGCCGCGGGGTTTCACTCGGCGGACGGAAGCCCCAACTCCGGGTGCGACTCCAGCAGCCGTGGCGGAGCCGCCTGGCGCCAGGAGTCGGCCAGGATGTCGCGGAGTTCGTCGCCGTCCAGGGCGCCGAGGCGAACCCGGACCCAGGCGAAGCCCGCCTCGTGGTCGGCGATCCAGAACTTCCGGGGCTCGGCCAGGACGAGTTCGTCGCGCTCCTCCTTGGGACAGCGCACCGCGATGGAGGTCTCCTCCTCGGGCAGCGTGGCGAACATCTTTCCCGCCACACGGAACGTGGGCATGCTCCAGGCGATCTTCTCCGTCGTGTCCGGCAGGGAGAGGGCGATACGTCGTACGTCTTCGGCATGCTGCATGACACGCACCGTAGCCAACGGCACTGACATCAACTCGCCGAAGGCCTGATCGGCTCAGTCGCCGGCGGCTGCCGCTCCCACGTGCTTGTAGAAGATCGTCGTCGGGCGCAGCTCGCCCGACGGCGTGGCCGCGTAGTCGGGTATCGCCCCGAGCCGGGTCCAGCCCGCGGAGCGGTAGAGGGACTCGGCGGAGCTGTCGGTCTCTGTGTCGAGGTGCAGGAGGGTCACTCCCGCCGCGGCCGCCTCGGCCTCGGCGGTCGCCAGCAGCACACGGCCGAGGCCTTGCCCGCGGCACTCCGGGTGCACCATCAGCTTCACGAGTTCGGCGCGGTGGCGGCTGTTGGGCTTGTCCGGGAAGGCCAGGCTGACAGTGCCCAGCAGCCGGCACTCGCCACGGGCCACCCACACGGCGAGGTGACCCGCCGATACGGCGGCCCCGCGTCCTTCCCACCAGCCGACGGCTGCGGCGCGGTCGAGCGGTGCGAGGAATCCGATCGAGGCCCCGCCGTGCACGGTGTCGGTCAGGAGGTCGGCCAATTCATCGACGCAGGCGAGGAGTTCGGTCGCGTTCAGCCTTGAGACGATGGTCATGGGAGCACCACCGCCAGGGCGTAACGCACGTCCTCGGGACCGGGGCAGCGGAAGCGGGTCGGGCCCCACACCCGCAGTCGGAGGCAGTCACCGGCGTCGAGGTGATGCTCGACGTCCTGCGCGGTCACCTCGAGTTTCCCCTGCAGGATCCAGATGTGCTGCTCCAGACCCGGCACGGGAGGGCGGTCGTAGGCGATGTCGGCGTCGGCCGCGAGCCGCCCCTCGACGAGTTCACCGCGCAGTCCGGCGTGCGGCGGCGACACCGATCGCCGCAGGAAACCGGAGGTCTTGTCCTCCCAGATCGCCTGGTCGACCGCCCGCACCACCAGCGCGGGTGCCGCCTCGACCTCGCTGAGCAGCTGCGACATGGTCCGCCCGTAGACACCGCACAGGCGGTTCAGGAGCGAGGCCGTGGGACTGATCTCCGCGCGCTCGGCCCGGGACAGGGTCGAGCGGCTGACTCCGCTGCGTTCCGCCAACTCCCCGAGCGACCAGCCGCGTTCGGCCCGCAGCTCGGCCAGCCTGGCGCCCAGGCGGACATCGACAACATCCTCACCACCGCTTCCCATATTCGAGATGTTATCCCATATGAGAAACGCACTCACTCCACGGTCGCGGCCTCCGCCAGCGCCGCCAGTACCGGCCGGATCAGCGGATGGTCCTCCGCGCCACGGCGCACGGCGGCGAAGACGCGACGCGTCGGCGCGACACCGTCGACGGGACGTACGACCACGCCCGTGAGGTCCATGCCGCGCAGGGCCGAGCGGGGCACCAGGGCCACGCCCGCGTCGGCCGAGGCGAGGGCGACGACGGCGCGGAAGTCGTCCGAGGAGTGCTCGAGGCGAGGCTGGAAACCGGCGCTCTCACAGGCCAGGACCACCACGTCATGGCAGGGATTGCCCGGGTACGGACCGATCCAGGGATCCTTGGCCAGTTCGGCGAGCGGCACCTCGTCGACGTCGGCCAGGCGGTGGGTGACCGGCACGACCGCGTCGAAGGGCTCGGCGTAGAGCGAGATGTGCGTGAGGCGCGGGTCGTCCGCGTCCGGGGCGCCCCGGTACTCGACGGCGACCGCGATGTCGACCTGGCGGTCCAGCACCATCGGCAGACTGGCGTCGCCCTCGGCGTCCTGGACGCGGATACGGATACCGGGCGCCGTGGCGGCGAGGCGGGCCAGCGCGGGCGCCACGACCAGGCCGATGCCGGTCGCGAACGAGGCGACGGTGACCGTGCCCGCCGAGCCCGAGCTGTAGGCGGCCAACTCGGCCTCGGCGCGCTCCAGTTGGGCGAGGACCGCGTTGGTGTGGCTGAGCAGGATCTCACCGGCGGGAGTCAGCCGTACGCCCTTGGCGCCGCGTTCCACGAGCCGGTGACCGGTCTCCTGTTCGAGGGCGGTCAGCTGCTGGGAGACCGCCGAGGGCGTGAGATAGAGCGCGGCGGCAGCCGCCGTCACCGTGCGGTGGTCGGCCACCGCACGGAGGATGTGGAGCCGCCGCGCTTCGATCATGTGACCGATTCTCTCAGGTCAGGCGTCCAGCTCCGCGCGGGCGGCCACGAACGCGTCCACCGCCCGGTTCACGTCCTG
This sequence comes from Streptomyces sp. NPDC048415, assembly GCF_040651675.1. Taxonomy (NCBI): domain Bacteria; kingdom Bacillati; phylum Actinomycetota; class Actinomycetes; order Kitasatosporales; family Streptomycetaceae; genus Streptomyces; species Streptomyces sp. NPDC048415. The sequence continues at coordinate 65,125 of NZ_JBEZKJ010000039.1, forward strand.
CGTCGAGTGCCCGGCCGAGAGCTGCACGCGGATGCGGGCCTTCCCCTGCGGCACCACCGGGTACGAGAAGCCGATCACGTACACGCCGCGCTCCAGGAGCAGCTCCGCCATGCGCCCGGCGACGGACGCGTCGCCGATCATGACGGGGGCGATCGCGTGGTCACCGGGAAGGATGTCGAATCCCTCCTCGGTCATCCGGGATCGGAACAGCGCGGTGTTCTCGGCGAGCCGGACGCGCAGGTCGTCGGCCGACTCCAGCAGGTCGAGCACCTTCAGGGAGGCCGCCGCGATCACCGGGGCGAGCGTGTTGGAGAAGAGGTACGGGCGCGAGCGCTGCCGCAGCAGGGCGACGATCTCGGCGCGGGCGGCGACGTAGCCGCCGGAGGCGCCGCCGAGCGCCTTGCCGAGGGTGCCCGTGATGATGTCGACGCGTTCCATCACGCCGTGCAGCTCGGGGGTGCCGCGGCCACCGGGGCCGACGAAGCCGACGGCGTGCGAGTCGTCGACCATGACCATCGCGTCGTAGCGGTCGGCGAGGTCGCAGATCTCCTTCAGGGGCGCGACATAGCCGTCCATGGAGAAGACGCCGTCGGTGACGATCAGGCGGCGCCGGGCGTCGGACGCCTCCTTGAGCTGGGCCTCCAGGTCGGCCATGTCGCGGTTGGCGTACCGGAAGCGGCGCGCCTTGGACAGGCGGATGCCGTCGATGATCGAGGCGTGGTTGAGGGCGTCGGAGATGACCGCGTCCTCGGCGCCGAGGAGGGTCTCGAAGACACCGCCGTTGGCGTCGAAGCAGGAGGAGTAGAGGATCGTGTCCTCCTGACCGAGGAAGGCGGACAGGCGGCCCTCCAGCTCCTTGTGCACCTCCTGCGTACCGCAGATGAAGCGCACGGACGCCATGCCGTAGCCCCAGCGGTCGAGCGCCTCGTGGGCGGCGGCGACGACCTCGGGATGGTCGGCGAGGCCGAGGTAGTTGTTCGCGCAGAAGTTGAGGACCTCGCCGGGGCGGCCGCCCGCGGTGACGCTCACGGTCGCGGACTGCGGGCTGCCGATGACGCGCTCGGGCTTGTGCAGTCCGGCGGCGCGGATCTCTTCGAGAGTGGTGCGCAGATCGTCGCGTACGGAATCGAACATCATCAGTTCCTTAAAGTCCTCAGAGGGTCCAGTCGAGGATGACCTTGCCGCCGCGGCCGCTCGCCGCGTCGGCGAAGGCCGCCTCGTAGTCGCGGAAGCCGTAGCGGCCTGTGATCACGGGGGCGAGGTCGAGGCCGCCTTCGAGGAGGACCGACATGGCGTACCAGGTCTCGAACATCTCACGGCCGTAGATGCCCTTGATCGTGATCATGGAGGTGACGATCCGGGACCAGTCGACCGGGAACTCCTGGGAGGGCAGGCCGAGCATCGCGATCCGGCCGCCGTGCGTCATGTTGGCGATCATCTCGCGCATCGCCTCGGGACGCCCTGACATCTCCAGGCCGATGTCGAAGCCCTCGCGCAGGCCCAGTTCGCACTGGCCGTCGGCGATGGTGGAGCCCGCGACATTGAGGGCGAGGCTCACGCCGATCTTGCGGGCCAGCTCCAGGCGCTCCTCGCTGACGTCGGTGATGACGACGTTGCGGGCGCCCGCGTGACGGGCCACGGCCGCGGCCATCAGGCCGATCGGCCCGGCACCGGTGATCAGTACGTCCTCGCCGACCAGCGGGAAGGACAGCGCCGTGTGCACGGCGTTGCCGAACGGGTCGAAGATCGCGGCGACATCGAGGTCGACGGGGACGCGGTGCACCCACACGTTGGCGGCGGGCAGCACCACGTACTCGGCGAACGCCCCGTCGCGGCCGACGCCCAGGCCGACCGTGGCGCGGCAGAGGTGGCGGCGCCCGGCCAGACAGTTGCGGCACTTGCCGCAGACCAGGTGTCCCTCGCCGCTGACGCGGTCGCCGGCCTTGATGTCGGCGACGTCGCGGCCGGTCTCGACGACCTCGCCGACGAACTCGTGCCCGAGCACGAGCGGCGCGCTGATGGCCTGCTGGGCCCAGCCGTCCCAGTTGCGGATGTGCAGATCGGTGCCGCAGATCCCGGTCCTGAGGACCTTGATCAGTACGTCGCCGGGGCCGGCCTGCGGCTCCGGAACGTCCGTGAGCCAGAGCCCGGGCTCCGCCTTCTCCTTGACCAGCGCCTTCACGCGACGGCTCCTGTGGGTGAGGTCCCGGGGCAGGGCACGCCGAAGGAGCCCGTACGGGAGAGGGGTGAATTCCCGTAGAAATCTGCCGTACGCCGGTGCTCTTGGTCCAGCGAGGTTTTCTTAAGCGCGGCCGCAGCTTTCCTTCACGCCTGCCCCGTGCGCGTCTTCAGGGTGTCTGCCCCCGCTCGAAATAGGCGACCAGTTCCGGGTCGAGCGGCGGCACGTCGAGTGGAGTACCGCCGTTCCGCAACGACTCGGTGGCCCGGAATCCGGCCGCGACGGCCATCCGCGCGGCGACCGGGGAGGTGCAGGCGATGTCGGCATGGGTGTGGTCCGGAGTGAGGACGAGCACGGCGTCGACGTCCGGGGCGTCGATCACCTTGTGGTGGTCGTCGACGGTCCGGACTCCGGGGACGCGGTCGGCGGCGCGGTCGCGCAGGACTGGGTCGTGCTCGGCGACGACGCTCACGCGTGAGCCCCGGCCGGGACGGTGGGCGATGCGCGCGAGGGAACCGCGCAGGCCGAAGCCCAGGGCGCCGAGACGCAGATCGGTCATGGTGTGCCTGTTCATAGTGGACCCGCCCGTCGTTCGATCTCCTGAACCAACTCCGCCGCCAGCGATTTGATGGTCTCCAGGCCCGCCTTCCCCCAGGGGCGCGGCTCGACGTCGACGGCGCAGATCGTGCCGAGCGCGATGCCCGTTTGGTCGATGAGGGGGGCGCCGAGGTAGGAACGGACGCCGATCTCGTCGACGACCGGATTGCCGGCGAAGCGCGGGTAGTCACAGACGTCTTCCAGAACCAGCGCCCTGCGTCGGACCACCACATGGGGGCAGAAGCCGTAGTCGCGGGCCATATAGCGGCCCACCCCATGGTCGGCGCCGTCCCCGGTGGTGCACGCGGCCGACAGGATGTCCGAGCCGTTGCGGTCCGGGGTGTGCAGGCCGGCGAAGAACTGCCGGTTCTCGTCGATGAAGTTGACCATCGAGTACGGCACCGCGGCGACTTCCGCGAGGCGGTGCGCGAAGGCGTCGAAGACCGGTTCCGCGCGCTCCCCCAGCCCCAGTCTGCGCAGTCGCCGTACCCGTTCCGGGGCCTCCTTGTCCTCCGGGGTGAGCAGCAGACGGCCGGCCGGACGCGGCGGGTCGTACCTCATGTGGGGGTCCCGTGGCTCGGGGCGTGCGTCATGTGTGGGCTCCGTGGCTCGGGGCGTGGGCGGGCGCGTGGGCGAGGAGATGGCGGACCAGGGTGAGCAGGGTCTGCACTCCCGAGCTGGAGATCCGGGCGTCGCAGCACACGACGGGGATCTCGGGGTCGAGATCGATGGCCGCCCGCACCTCCGCGGGGTCGTAACGGTAGGAGCCGTCGAACTCGTTGACCGCGACGATGAATCCGAGACCGCGCTGCTCGAAGAAGTCCACGGCCGCGAAGCAGTCCTCCAGGCGGCGGGTGTCGGCGAGGATCACCGCACCGAGCGCGCCTTCGGAGAGCTCGTCCCACATGAACCAGAACCGCTCCTGCCCGGGTGTGCCGAACAGATAGAGCACGTGCTGCGGATCGAGGGTTATGCGGCCGAAGTCCATCGCCACGGTCGTCTCGACCTTGTTCTCGATGCCCTCGAGACTGTCGGTCGCGGCGCTGACCGTGGTGAGCAGCTCCTCCGTACTCAGCGGCGCGATCTCGCTCACCGCGCCGACGAAGGTCGTCTTGCCGACCCCGAACCCTCCCGCCACCAGGATCTTCAATGCGGTGGGGAAGGGATCAGAGCTGTCGTCGTAGTCCATCGAGCACTGCCTCCAGAAGAGACCGGTCAGTGGGGTTGTGGTGGAACTCCGGGGGCTTCGTGGTCAGCGCCCCGCAGTCGACGAGGTCGGACAGCAGCACCTTGGTGACCGCCGCCGGCAGCTTCAGTTGGGCGGCGATCTCCGCCACGGAGACGGGCGCCCGGCACAGTTCGAGTGCCTGGGTGTGCTCGGGACCGAGATAGCCGAGAGGGGTCGCTCCGGTGGCCATGACCTGCGACAGGAGGTCGAGCGCGGTCGACGGCCGGGTGCGGCCGTTGCTGACCGTGTAGGGGCGCACAAGGCGCCCGGCCGCGTCATCGAGCCAAGGCCCGTCGCCGGCCGCGGCCACGCTCAAGGCCTCATCGCCGGGGATTCGACGGCGGGCTGCCGGGGCGCGGTGATCAGATAGGGCCGGACGCTCTTGACCAGCATCGCCATCTCGTAGCCGAGCACCGCCGCGTCGGCCTCGCGTCCGGCGAGCACGGCGAGACAGGTGCCGGAGCCCGCGGTGGAGACGAACAGCAGGGTCGAGTCGAGCTCGACGACGACCTGCCGTACGTCGCCGCCGCCCCCGAAGCGGACGCCCGCGCTGCGGCCGAGGGAGTAGAGGCCGGAGGCCAGCGCCGCCATGTGGTCGGCGCTGTCCTGGTCGAGGCCGTGGACCGACTTCACGAGCCCGTCGCAGGACAGCAGCACGGCGCTCGTCGTGTGCGGTACGCGCTGTACGAGGCCGCTCATCAGCCAGTCGAGATCGGATACATGGCCGGTCGGCGCATCGCTCGCCATGGTGGATCGACTCCTTGGGGTACGAAGGTCTGCGGGAGCGGAGGGGGTGGGGGTGAGGGGGGTGGTCATCCGGCCGGTGTGCTCCCGTCGTGCCGGGTAGTGGGGTCGTGTCCGGGCGCGGACTCGATGGTTCGCGCCCCCTCCGCCTCGTGCGGCGCCGGCATGATCGCTCCGCCTATGTGCGCCGTCGGCGCGGGCGTGCCGTCCGGCGGCCGTACGTCCATGGGAATGGCGTTGGCGGAGGGAGCACCCACGGACGGCGCTCCGTCGACCCGGGCGACGCCATCCATGGGGACGCCGCCCAAGCGCGGTCGCTCCATGGGCGCGTCAAGGATGTGGCTGGTGTCGGTGTGGTCGGCAGCTGCGCGGGCGTTATCCATGTGGCCGTGACTCGTGTAGCCGGAGTCCGTGTAGCCGTGGCCCATGTGACCGGAATCCGTGTGGCCCGGACCCGTGTGGCCGTTCCCCACGTGACCGGACTCCGTGTGACCCGGACCCGTGTAGGCGTTCCCCACGTGACTGGAATCCGTGTGGCCCAGACCCGTGTGGCCGTTCCCCACGTGACCGGGACCAATGTGGCGCGGGCCTACGTGGCCATCGCGCATGCGGCCGGGATCCGTGCGGCCGCCGGCATCAGTGCCGCTCGGACCCATATAGCCGGGATCCGTCAAGCTGGCATCCGTGTGGCCCGGGCCCATGTGGCCGGCATCCGCGTGGCCGTCGCCCATGTGGACGCGAGCCGTGTGCCCGCTGTCCATGTGCCCGGCGCCCACCGGCGGCACATCCACTCGCACCACATCCAGCGTCGGCAGCGGATCCCTATGCGCCAGGTCCGGGTGCGCCCGCTCCCTGGCCGACGTCTCCATGGCCGACGCCTCCACCGGCGCCTCCAGACGCGCCGCCGTTTCGGCGTGGGCCGCCTCCGCGAGCCCGATCCCCCGCTGGAACGCCGCCATGAGACCCGGGTCGTGCCCGGCGACGTACTCCGTCTCCTGGCGGGGTGCGGGCCCGTCGCGCAGTTGGGGCGCGATGTGCTCCTGGGCGCGTCGCCGGGGCAGTTGCGGCTTGCCCATGGTGCCGCGCACGGCACCACCCCGTGGTGTGGGCGGCACGGCCGCGTTCTCCGTCGCGATGGGCCGGTCCTCGGGGCGGATGCCGGGCACGGCCTCCGCCGGGTTGGGCCGTTCCCCGTGGGCGCCGCGCACGGGGAGCGGCGCGGGACCGCCGCCGCGCGCGCGGGGTGGAGCCGGCGCGACCCGTCGCGGCGACTGCTCCCGCTGCGACTGCCGCGGTACGGAGGACACCGCACCGCCCCCGGGCGAGGGCGCCGATGCCACCGGAGTCGGTCCCACAGGCGGGCGCCGTCCCCCGGTCGCGTCCTGGGGCGGCCCCTGCGCGACGTCCCCAGGGGCGCCCGGCGTCGAGCCCAACAGCCCTTGCGGCACGACGAGTACGGCTTGGACCCCGCCGTAGATGTTGGTCTGCAGCCGGACGTGGATGCCGTGCCGCCGGGCGAGCTGCGAGACCACGAACAGGCCGATGCGGCCGTCCTGGAGCAGGCTGGCGACATTGACCTGGTCGGGGTCGGTGAGCAGGGCGTTCATCTTGTTCTGTTCGCCGAGGGGCATGCCGAGGCCCCGGTCCTCGACCTCGACGGCGAGCCCGGAGGTGACGAGGTTGGCGCGCAGCAGCACTTGGGTGTGCGGTGCCGAGAACACCGTGGCGTTCTCGACGAGTTCGGCCAGCAGGTGGATGACGTCGGCGACCGCGTGGCCGCGCAGGGTGCCGTCGATCGGGGGCACCAGCTTGACCCGCGAGTACTGCTCGACCTCGGCGATCGCGGACCGCAGCACCTCCGTCATGGAGACCGGGTTGCTCCACTGGCGGCGCGAGACGGCGCCGCCGAGCACGGCGAGGTTCTCGGCGTGGCGCCGGATGCGGGTGGCGAGGTGGTCGACATGGAAGAGGCCCTTGAGCAGGTCCGGGTCCTCGATCTCGTTCTCCAGCTCGTCGAGGATGGAGATCTCGCGGTGCACGAGGGACTGAAGGCGCCGGGCCAGATTGACGAAGACCTCAACCTTTTGCTCGCTGCCCGCGTGGCTGGAGAGCTGCGCGGCCTGCACGACGGCCGCGACGGCACCGTCGTGGGCGCGGGAGAGGTCGGCGGCGAGCAGTTCGAAGTCGTCGGCGTCCGCGGGGGGTTGGCGGCGTGCCTTGCGCGCGGGCGGGTTCTCGCCACGGCGCAGCCCTTCGACGAGGGCGCGCAGGTCGGCCTCGGTGCGGGCGCTGGTGCGGCGCAGGACGCCTATGCGCTCCCGTACCGACTTGGCGGCCCGGTCCGCGGCCACGGCGGCGATCAGGATGCCGGCCAGGGCAACGCCGACCGCTCCCGCGAGGACGGCCCACAGGGTGAGGCCGGGCCGGGCGCCGGTGGAGCGGACGGTGAAGAGTACGGCCGCACACGCGCTGAGGGCTACCGCGATCGGTGGCAGGACCGCCAGGCGCAGCAGCTGGGGCCGCAGATGCGTCTCGGGCAGCGAGGGGGCGGTGTGGGCGACCGGCCGTCCGTGCCGTCCGCCCTCACGGCGGTCTGCGCGTGCGGCCGGTGCGCGAAGGTGAGACATCGGTGTCCTCGTACTGTGGCGTCGGAAGCACGGAGGCTCCCGCGGGTCTGCGCGACTCGGGCGTGCGGCATCGCGGTGCCGTTCGAGAGTGCCGAAGAATTCGGCCCTGCGTCGCCCGACGGCAACTCACAGTAGTCGCCAAGGCATCATGTGCGGTGGGCAGTTGACAAAGTCCCACGGACAGCGTCCCGCTCTGGTATGAGGCGTCGTACGACAGACCGATAACACTCTCGGACGCGCGTTCCCCTCGGGCGGCGGTCCGATCACGGCTGGTCAGTTCCCCACACAACATTCACAGCCGCGCCTATGAACGTTACCGGTGCGGAACTTACTCTTCCCGCGTCATGGACTACTGCCACCCGTGCC
>NZ_JBEZKJ010000040.1:0-71715 GCF_040651675.1 Streptomyces sp. NPDC048415
CCTATCCCCCGCCGGCTGTTTTTTGGGCCCCGGGGGGTGCCGGCGGGGGGGGGGGCGGCGCCCCCCCCCCCCCCCCCCTCGGTTGTCGTGCGTTTATGCGGACGCCGTCTGCACCGCCGATTCGCCGGTGGCCCCGACCGTCACGCGGACGCCGTCTGCACTGCCGATTCGCCGGTGGCCCCGACCGTCACGCGCGCGGTGTTCTTGCGCACCAGCAACAGGGTCACCGCCGCGCCGAGCAGGGAGGCACAGCCGCAGATCACCACGCCGAGGGCCATGCCGTGGCCGAGCGCGGTCTGCGCCGCCGCCCTGGCGCTCCCGTGCCGCCGGTGTGCGGTGGCGGAAGCGTAGGTACGGCGTTTGCCGAGAACAAGAAAAGGGTCGGCTCGGGGCCATCGCGGTGTCGTATGGCTGGTATGCGCGGGCTCAGCCGCGGTCGGCTCCCACACGCACCACAAGCGCCCGCACGCTGTTGCCCACGAAGCTGGAGTGACGAGAGAGTCCGGCTTCGGCCACGGCGAGGTCGAGGTCGGGGAAGCGGGTGAACAGTCGCTCCAGGGCGATGGTGGCCTCCAGGCGCGCCAGCGGGGCGCCGAGGCAGTAGTGGGCGCCGTGACCGAGGGAGAGGTGCCGGGCGGCGCCGGGCCTGCCGTGGCGGGTGATGTCGAAGCGGTCGGCGTCCTGTCCGTGCGCGGCCGGGTCGCGTCCCGCGGCGGAGTATCCGGCGAGCACCGGTGTCCCCTTGGGGATGACGGTGCCGTCGACGGTCAGGTCCCGTACCGGATACCGGAACGGGAAGTAGCTGACGGGCGCGTCCCAGCGCAGCGTCTCCTCGACGACGTCCGCCCAGCTCGCCTCGCCGTTGTGGACCGTCTCCAGCTGGTCCCGGTGTCCGCACAGGGCCCGGACGGCGTTGGTGATGAGGTTCAGCGTGGTCTCGTGCCCGGCGATGATCATCAGCACCAGGGTGCCGATGAGTTCCTCCTGGCTGAGCCGGTCGCCCTCCTCGTCCCGGGCGGCGATCAACGCGCTGGTGAGGTCGTCGCCGGGGCGCTCGGCGCGCGCCTGGGCCACCGCGCCGAGCATCCCCACCAGTTCCCGGTTCGCGGCGACGGCCTTCTCCGGTTCGATGTCCGTGGCGACGACCTGGTTCGACAGGTGGTGGAGCCGGTCGCGGTACCCGGTGTCGACGCCGAGCAGTTCACCGATGACCCCCATCGGCAGCGGCAGCGCGAAGTGCCGGCGCAGATCGGCGACTCCCCCACCGTCCACGGCGGCACCGTGCAGGTCGTCGAGCAGTCCGGCCGTCAACTCCTCGACACGTGGACGCAGTTCCTCCACCCGGCGCGCGGTGAACGCCTTGCTGACCAGTGACCGCAGCCGCCGGTGGTCTCCGCCGTCGGCGGTCGTCATACCCCGCACGGTGGCGAACGTCATCAGCGGCCAGCCCGTGGCTATCCGTCCCTCGCGCAGCGCCGTGAAGTGCCGGGCCCCTTTGGCGACATCGGGATGCGCGAGGAACTCCTTGAGCGCCTCGTGCCCGAGCACCGCCATACCCTCCACCTCACCGGGCAGCACCACCGGTGCGACGGCGCCACGCGCCAGGAGCCGCGCGTTGTCGGCGTGCGGACAGCCGCCCGCGGGGTTCATACGGTGCGGGGTACCGGGCGCGCTGTCCACGGGTTCTCCTTGCTACGAGGCCGAGTTGGCGGTCGTACGACGCTGCTGGGGCCGTATGCCGACCGATTCTGCCTGCTCACAGCACCGCGCGCAGCAGCTCCGCGAAGCCCTTCGGATGGGCCAGGTTGCCGTTGTGGCCGACGGGGAATGCGGGCGGACATCGCTGCGCCGCGCACATGCTGATCGTGATGCTCGACGTGCGCCCCCACCCCGATACGACCCTCGGCGAGGCAGCCTCCCGTGCCGGGCTGCCGCAGCGGCTGTCATCCAAGGTGCTGGGGCGCCCGCGCCAGGCGGGAATCAGTCCCCGTCACCAGGCGGGGATCAACTGTCGAGGTCGTCGGCGAAGTGCCGGAAGCCGTGCCGGGTCCGGTGGATGCTCCACAGGGCTTCCGCGAGCACGGCCGGGTCCTTCCTCGGGTGGCCGGGAAGGATCGCGCCGGGGATGACGAGCTGCCCGACGTGGATGCCGTCGCCGGCGAGCGTGTCGTGCAGCAGGTGGCCGTACGCACTCTCGGCGGCGAAGGCGATCGAGGTGCCGGCCCGGTCGGGGTGCGGCACCGCCGCGGTGCCGCCGTTGACGAGGAGGATGGTGCCCCGGCCGAGCGCACGCATCCCGGGCAGCACCTGCCGCACGGCGGTGACCGGCCCGTAGAGCGAGAACTCGATCGGGCCGACGAGGTCGGCGGGGTCGATCTCCAGGACGGGCCGCATGAAGTCCTTGTGCGGGACCGGGCTGTACTGCAGGACCTCGATCGGGCCCAGCGTCGCGGCCGCGGCGTCCAGAGCCGCTTCGAGGGCCTTCCGGTCGCGTACGTCGGCGGCGAACCCGCGCGCCGTGACGCCCGCGTCGGCGAGGTCGGCGGAGAGGCCGCCCACCCGCTCATGGTTGCGCGAGATGAGCGCGACGTCGAAGCCCTCGCGGCCGAAACGCCGGGCGACGGCGGCGCCGAGTCCGGGGCCCGCGCCGATGATGGCGATGGTGGTCATGGTCTTCACCTCGGGTGACGTGAGCGGTCGACTCAGGGTAGGCGCGCCGCGTTGCTTCCGGACGCCGGGACCCGCCGAACGTGGGGTGAGCGACCCGCTCACCCCACGTCGAGCACCGCCTTGCCCCGCAGCCTCCGGCTCGACAGCGCCTCCACCGCGTCCGCGACCTTGTCCCACGGGCCACGCCAGCCGACGGGCACGCGCAGCCTGCCCGCCACGACCAGGGTGAGCAGTCTGTCCAGCTGGGCCCGGCGGTCGATGAGACCGGTGCCGTTGTAGACGGAGACGAGGGTCTGGGGGATGGGGCTGCCGAGGGTGGAGCCGACGGGGAGGGAAGCCTCACGGCCGGAGGCCCAGCCGACGCTCTGGAGTGTGCCGCCCGGGGCCAACAGGGCGTAGGCATCGACCAGTTGGTCACCGCCGACCGTGTCGATCACGACGTCGACCGGTTCCGTCACTCCGGCGAGTCCGATCGCGACCTCGTGCGCGCCGAGCCCGATGAGCCCCTGGGCGCTCTCCTCGGTACCGGCGACGCCGATGACGTACGCGCCTCCGAGGGCCGCGAGCTGCACGGCGAAGGCGCCGACGCCGCCGGACGCGCCGGTCACCAGGACCCTGCGGCCGAGCAGCGGTCCCGCCTGCTCCAGCGCGCGCAGTGCCGTGCCGGCGGCCACCGGCAGGGTGGCCGCCTCGCCCAGGTCGACGCCGCCGGGCACCACGGCCACATCCGCGACATCCATGGCCCGCAGCGCGCCGAAGCCGCCACCGGCCGCGAAGCCCACCACCCGGCTGCCGACGGCGGGTCCCCCGCCGCCCGCCGCCGCGGTGACGACCACTCCGGCCGCGTCGAACCCGATGACCTCCCCGGGCTCGGCCCGCTGCGCGAAGAACAGCTCGGCCGCGTTGAGCGACGTGTGCCGGACCTCCACCAGAACCTGGGCGGGACCCGCAACAGGATCCGGTGCCTCACCCAGCCGCAGCCTTCCGGGTGCCGTGGGGTCGACGATCAGTGCGCGCATGAGAGGTACCTTCTCTCGTCGTGAGCGACTCGCCTCGCACCCCCAACCTCCGCCGATCCGGAGTTCTTCCCGCCGCTGTCCCGCCCGGCGCGATGGGACGGGCCCCTGCCGGCGTTGAACTGCTGCTGCGACACGACAACTTGGGCGGCGGTCGGGCCGCGCACCGGGACGCGACCTGCACGTACGCCGACGGGCTCGAGGACACCACGGACAGCTTCGGGTGGATGCGTGGAATGGATGAGGTCGTCAACGCGTTGACCGGAGCGGGACTGAGCACCCAGCCTCCGGTACGGCTTCCTGGCGGCCCACTCACCTCACCTCGCACCGCTGAGAACGCCACTGAGAGGCACATCACAGCCGAATCGCCGCTTGTCGTGGTACTCTCCGGTTAGCGCTCGTGCTTCGCCCTTCTCAGGGCGCCGGTGCCAGTTCCTCTCTCCCGCTGTAAGGCCCGTCGATCGACGACCGGCCCAGCAGCTTCTCCGCATCGCCTCTTGACCACGGCCACGGGCTGTTCCCGTCCGTCGTACCCGGGGTGATGTTCCCGCCGCACCGAGGCGCGCCCCTCGTGCCCTCCGCTTCGCGGCCCCTCCCCTTCTTTGCGCATGTCGCACGCACTTCCGTCCGTGAAAGGACCTCCTATGACCACCACACTCGAACGCCCCCCTGTAGAACAGCCGCCCCAGACCCAGACCGTCACCGGTGTCCTCGACATCGACGGCAATGAGAAGGGGCACCTGCGTGCCGAGAGCTGCCGGCCCTCGCCCGCCGACCTTCAGGTCTCCCCCACGCTGATCCGCCGCTACGGCCTGCGCAAGGGAGACACCATCGAAGGCGTCCGCGGCGGGCCCCGCGCGCTCGGCGAGATCGAGCGGATCAACGGCCGCAGCCCCGAAGAGCTGCGCCGACGCCCGCACTTCCGTGACCTCACCCCGCTGCACCCGCGCGATCGACTCCGCCTGGAACACCCGGCGAGCGGTCTGGCCGGGCGCCTCGTCGACCTGGTCTCGCCGGTCGGCAAGGGCCAGCGCGGTCTGATCGTCGCCCCTCCCAAGACCGGCAAGACGGTGCTGCTCCAGCAGATCGCCGCGGCCGTCGCCGGCAACCATCCCGAATGCCACCTGATGGTGGTACTGCTCGACGAGCGCCCGGAAGAAGTGACCGACATGCGGCGCTCGGTGCGAGGCGAGGTCTTCGCCTCGACCTTCGACAAGACGCCCAAGCAGCACATCGCGCTCGCCGAACTCGTCATCGAGCGGGCCAAGCGGCTCGTCGAGATGGGCGAGGACGTCGTGATCCTGCTGGACTCCCTCACCCGGCTGTGCCGGGCGCACAACAACGCGGCGGCCTCCGGTGGCCGCACCCTCAGCGGCGGCGTCGACGCCTCCGCGCTCCAGGGCCCCAAGCGGTTCTTCGGCGCCGCGCGCCTCGTCGAGGAGGGCGGCTCGCTCACCATCCTCGCCACCGCCCTGGTGGAGACCGGCTCCCGTGCCGACGACTTCTTCTTCGAGGAGCTCAAGAGCACCGGCAACATGGAGCTCCGCCTCGACCGTCCCCTGGCATCCCGCCGCGTCTTCCCGGCCGTCGACATCACCCCGTCCGGCACCCGCCGCGAGGAACTCCTTCTGCCCGCCGGTGAGTTGGCGGCCGTGCGCGGCCTGCGGCGCGCCCTGCAGACACGGGACGGCCAGGCCGGCCTGGAGACCCTTCTGGAGCGGATGCGCGCCACCCCGGACAACGCCACCTTCCTGCGCCAGGTCCAGCCGACGCTGCCCGCCTGACCTCTCAGGTGCGGCATCCGGGTGCTCGATGCCGCCGCTCGGGCCCGGCGCCCCGGCGTACGGCGACTCGGTTCCTACGTTTGCGGTATGACCATCGGATTCTCATCCCGTGCCGCCGTTTCTCGCGCCGCGGTCTCGCGCGCCGCCCTCTCCTGCTCCGCCGTCTGCGTCGTCGGCGCGCTGGCCCTCGCGCCGAGTGCGGCCGTCGCCCGGACCGGTACGGACCCGGGAGCGCCGAGGCCCACGGCATCCCAGCCGCCGCCCCTGTACCGGCCCGGGACGCAGGTGCGGCCGAGGGCCGGGGCGCCCGAGGTGCCGACGGACGTGTCCGCGCTGTCGTGGCTGGTGGCCGACTCCCGCACCGGCGCGGTGCTCGCCGCACACGACGCCCACCTCAAGCTGCCGCCCGCCAGCACCCTGAAGACCCTGTTCGCCCTGACGGTGCTCCCCACGCTGCCCGGCGGCATCCGGCACACCGTCAAGGACGCGGAACTGCAGGGCATCGGAGACGGCAGCAGCTTGGTGGGGGTCGCCGAGGGCCACACCTACCAGGTGGCCGACCTGTGGCGAGGTGTCTTCCTGAACTCCGGCAACGACGCCGTGCACGTGCTGGCCGCGATGAACGGAGGCTGGCAGACCACGGCCGCCCGGATGCAGGCCAAGGCCCGCTCCCTCGGCGCACTCGACACCCACGTCATCTCGCCCGACGGCTACGACTCACCCGGGCAGGTCTCATCGGCGTACGACCTGGCCGTCTTCGGGCGGGCCGGGCTGCGCAACCCGGAATTCGCGCGGTACTGCTCCACCGCCGAGGCCACGTTCCCCGGCGACGGCTACGCGTACCAGATCGAGAACACCAACCGGCTGCTGACCGGCGCCGACGGGGTGGCGCCGTACCCGGGCCTGATCGGCGTCAAGAACGGCTACACCTCCCACGCGGGCAACACACTCGTCGCCGCCGCCCGGCGGGGCGGGCGCACTCTCGTCGTCACGGTGATGAACCCTCAGGCAGGCGGCGGGTTCACGGTGTACGAGGAGGCGCGCTCGCTGCTCGACTGGGGCTTCGCCGCGGCCGGACACGTCAATCCCGTGGGGACGCTCCTCGACACGCGTGCCGTCCGGGCGGCTGGCCCCGCTGCCCCGTCCGTCCCGCTCGCCCCGGACGATGCGTCCGGCTGGCCGGAGGCGGCCGGGATCGCGGGCGCGGCCGGCCTGGGCGCCGGGGGCGTGGTCCTGGCCCTGCGGCTCAAGAGCGGGCGAGCGACGCGCGGCTGACCGGCCGGCAGCCACAGCAGCAGCCCGAGGGTGATCCACGTGTACGTGTTGCTGCCGAGGAACCCGTCGAGGCCCGAGGCGTCGTCGAACCACAGCCACACCACGCTGCTGCACAGCACCGCGTACAACGCTCCCGCCACGCGCGGCCAACCCCGGTGCAGCAGCACGGCGAAGGACGGCAGCAGCCAGACGAGATGGTGCACCCATGTGATCGGACTGACGAGGCAGGCGGCGAGCCCGGTCAGGGCGAACGCGGCCGTCCAGTCCTCGTCGGCCAGGGCGCGGGAAGTCCGCCACGCCCACACGCACAGGACCAGCAGACAGGCTGTCGCCCAGGCGGCGCGGTTCGGTTCGCCCGGCGCCGCGAGCCGGGCCAGGACGCCCTGCAACGACTGGTTGGAGACATAGTCGAGTCGGCCGACCCGGGCCGTGTCCCACAGCGCCTCGGTCCAGTAGAAGCGCGAGGCGTCCGGTGCCGCCCAGGCCGCCAGCGCGGTGGCCGCCGCCGCGACGGCCGTCGCGAGCGCGGCGGCACGTCGGCGTCCGGCGAGCAGCAGCAGGCCGATGAAGAGCGCGGGGGTGAGCTTGACCGCCGCGGCCAGACCGATACCGACGCCTGCCCACCGGCCCCGCCCGGTGGACAGCAGCCGGGCGTCGCACAGCACGAGGGCGAGGAGCAGCAGGTTCACCTGGCCGAAGCTGAAGGTGTCGCGGACCGGTTCGAGCAGGGCCAGCAGGCAGCCCGCCACGACGAAGCCGAACCAGCCGTACCGGCGCAGCGCGGGCCCGACCAGGATCCACACCACGGCGGCCAGCGCGGCGAGGTTGAGCAGCAGCCCGGCGACGATGGCGGTGCGCAACCCGACCAGCGCCATCGGCAGCATGCCGAGGGCCGCGAACGGCGGATAGGTGAAGCCGTACGTCGTTCCCGGCACCCGGTAGTCGTAGATCCGGCCTCCGTGGTGGACCCAGGTGTTGACCGTCCCGTAGTAGACGCGCAGGTCGAACCAGTCGCGCAGAAGCGGCACGGTGGCGGTGAACACACCGACGGCGACGGCGAGGCCGAGCACGAAGAGCAGCCGCCAGCGATCGGTGCTCAGTCCTCTCATGCCGCCCGCTCCAGCACCGGTGCCTGCGCCTGCGCCGCCTGGTGAGCCTGCCAGAGCACGACCAGGGCGAGCACACCGCCGGAGACGGCCAGAACCACCTGTTCGGCGTCGGGCGGTGCGCCGCTCGGCAGCACCGCGAGCGCGAGCACCGCGCTGGCGGCCGCGACCCGGCGGCGCACCGAACCGGTGGGCGCCGCAGCGGCGATGAGGAACAGGCCCCACAGCGCGTACCAGGGCCGGACGGCCGGGCCGAACACGGCCACCGCGGCCAGACTCAGACCCAGCGCGTAGATCGGCCCGGGCCGCAGGCGCAGCCAGATGAACAGCACCACGACCACGGTCACCACGAGTCCGGTCGCGTGCCACACGGGCAGCGCGAGCGGCGCGAGTCCACTGCCGAGTTTCTGCAGCAGGACACCGGTGACGCGGCCGAGGACGCTGGTGGGCGACCAGTTGTGCGGCGAGACGGGGGTCTTCAGGGCCGCGATCCAGCCGTATCCCGTACCGGCCACGGTGGTTGCCGCGACCGTCGTGGCGAGGGCGACCCCGGTGGTGGTGAGGGCGCATCTCACCGTCCCCGAGCCGCGTCCGCGCAGCGCGACGACCGCGGGCAGGCCCAGCAGGGCGGGCGCCTTGACCAGTGCGGCGAGGGTGATGAGGACGACGCCCAGGACGTGCCATCTGCCCCGCGCGGCCACCAGTCCGACGCCCAGCAGGCCGAGCATGATGGCGTCGTTGTGCGCACCGGCCACCAGGTGGAGCAGGACGAGGGGGTTGAGCGCGCCCAGCCACAGCGCGGCGGCCGGATCGGCGCCGCTGTGCCGGGCGAGCCGGGGCAGCGCCGCCGCCATCAGGGCGACGCCGAGCAGGGCGACCAGGCGCATGCCGAGTAGGCCAGCCGGTATCTGACCGCGCGTGAGCCCGGAAAGCGCGGAGGCGACCGCGAGGAAGACCGGGCCGTACGGCGTCGTGGTCTGCTGCCACACCGGCGCGACCTCGTCGGCGAGCGGGCCGCCGAGCTGCGCGGGGCCGTGCGCGTACACATCTATGTGCGCGTCCACCATGGCGCCCTGCGCGAGATAGCTGTACACGTCCCGGCTGAACAGCGGTGGCGCCAGCAACAGGGGCGCCGCCCAGACGGCCAGCACGAGCAGCAGAGCGCGTGGAGTCGGCGGTTCTGGTCCCCGTACGACGGTTCCGAGCAGTGCCCAGGCGGCGATCAGCAGGACGACGCCGAAGTAGACGCCGACCAGGCCGAGTACGGCACGCCCGGACTCGGGCGCGAGGAGGTCCCGGGCGGGCAGCGCTCCGGCCGTCTCACCGCCCAGCGCCAGAAATGCGGTACCGGCCAGACCGAGGGCCTGACAGCGGCGGAGATCGACGGGGAAAGCCATGGCCAACACTCGGGAAGCGTGTCAACGCCGGGTGGCCGGCGGGCTACCTCATGCCATCCGGGCGGGAGCCGTTGTGTGACCTCCACGTGGTCGCTCCGCTGGAATCAGCGGTGCTTTGCCGGCTGCGGCTCCGTCGTGGCTGGTCGCGCCCACGCGGCGGAGCCGCACGATGTCGCAGCCCCGCGCCCCTTACGGGGCGCCACCGCATCGGACGTCGGCACGTCACCTCAGAACACCGACAAGCCCGTCAGCGTCGTAAAGCGGTCCAGCGCCGCCACCCCCGCCACCGAGTTGCCCCGCTCGTCCAGGCCCGGGCTCCATACACACAGCGTGCAGCGGCCCGGCACGACCGCGATGATGCCGCCTCCAACGCCGCTCTTGCCGGGCAGGCCCACGCGGTAGGCGAAGTCGCCTGCCGCGTCGTACGTGCCGCAGGTGAGCATCACAGCGTTGACCTGCTTGGCCTGGCTGCGGGTGAGCAGCCGGGAGCCGTCGGCGCGGACGCCGTGCCGGGCGAGGAAGCCGGTGGCAAGGGCGAGGTCGGCGCAGGACGCCTCGATCGAGCACTGCCGGAAGTACTGCTCGAGCAGCACCGGGACGGGGTTGTCGATGTTGCCGTACGACGCCATGAAGTGGCCGAGCGCGGCGTTGCGGTCGCCGTGGGCGGCCTCGGAGGCGGCGACGTCCTTGTCGAAGGTCAGCGAGGGGTTGCCGCTCTCGGCGCGCAGGAAGTCCAGCAGCGTGGTGGCCGCGTCCCCCGTCTGGGTCTGCAGCCGGTCCGTGACGACGAGGGCGCCCGCGTTGATGAACGGGTTGCGTGGGATGCCGTTCTCGTACTCCAGCTGGACGAGGGAGTTGAAGGGGTTGCCGGAGGGCTCGCGGCCGACGTGCTCCCACAGTTCGTCGCCCTCGCGGGCCAGGTCGAGGGCGAGTGTGAAGACCTTGGTGATGGACTGCGTGGAGAAGGGCTGCCGCCAGTCCCCCACGCCGTACACCGTGCCGTCGAGCTCCGCGACGGCCATGCCGAAGCGGCGCGGGTCGCAGGCCGCCAGCGCCGGGATGTAGTCGGCGGGCCGGCCGCGCCCCGGCGTCTGCGCGACCTCGGTGGCGATGCGCTCCAGGACCGGCTGGAAGGTCAGGGAGGGAGACATGATCACCATTGTGCCGCCCGGCCGGTCCTGGTGCTCATCGGGTTCAGACCGCCTGCGGGGTGCCGCTGCCGGCGACCACCTCGGGGCGCAGCAGGGCCGCCAGCCGTTCGGCGGGCAACAGGCCCTTCTCCAGGACGAGTTCGGCGACTCCGCGCCCGGTGGCGAGGGCTTCCTTGGCGATGTCGGTGGCCGCCGTGTACCCGATGTACGGGTTCAGGGCGGTCACCAGGCCGATGGAGTTCTCCACCGCGGCGCGCAGCACCTCCGTGTTGGCGGTGATCCCGGCGACACACCGCTCGGCGAGGGTCAGGCAGGCCGCCCGCAGATGCGTGATGCTCTCGGACAGCGAGTGCAGGATGATCGGCTCGAAGGCGTTCAGCTGGAGCTGTCCGGCCTCCGCGGCCATGGTGATCGCGACGTCGTTGCCGATCACCTCGAAGGCGACCTGGTTGACGACCTCGGGTATCACCGGGTTGACCTTGCCAGGCATGATGCTCGAACCGGCCTGCACCGGCGGCAGGTTGATCTCGTTGAGGCCCGCGCGCGGCCCGGAGGACAGCAGCCGCAGGTCGTTGCAGCTCTTGGACAGCTTGACCGCGATCCGCTTGAGCACGCCCGACATCTGGACGAAGGCACCGCAGTCCTGGGTGGCCTCGACCAGGTTGGCGGCGGTGACCAGCGGCAGCCCGGTGATGTCCGCGAGGTGTCGGCGCACCGACTCGGCGTATCCGGCGGGGGCGTTGAGCCCGGTGCCGATGGCGGTGGCGCCGAGGTTGATCTCGTGGATCAGCTCGACGGCCTCGGCGAGTCGGCTGCGGTCCTCGTCGAGCATGACCGCGAACGTCGAGAACTCCTGCCCGAGGGTCATCGGCACCGCGTCCTGGAGCTGGGTGCGCCCCATCTTCAGTACGTCGCGGAACTCGACGGCCTTGGCGGCGAACGCGTCCTGGAGCACCGCCATCGCCTTGAGCAGCCCGCGCACCGCGAAGACGGTGGCGACCTTCACGGCGGTCGGGTAGACGTCGTTCGTCGACTGGCCGAGGTTGACGTCCTCGTTGGGGTGCAGGTGCGTGTACTCGCCCTTGGCGTGCCCGAGGAGCTCCAACGCCCGGTTGGCGACGACCTCGTTGGCGTTCATGTTCGTCGAGGTGCCGGCGCCGCCCTGGATGACGTCGACGACGAACTGGTCGTGCAGCTTGCCGTCCCGGATCTCCCGGCAGGCCGCCACGATGACCGCCGCCTTGCGGGGCTCGAGCAGACCGAGTTCCTCGTTGGCGCGGGCGGCGGCCTCCTTGACGGCGGCGAGGGCGTCGATCAGATGCGGGTAGGTGGAGATCGGGGTACCCGTGATGGGGAAGTTCTCCGTGGCACGCAGGGTGTGGATGCCCCAGTACACGTCGGCGGGGACGTCGCGGTCTCCGAGCAGGTCGTGTTCGCTGCGGTGGGCTGCGGCGGTCATGGCGGTGCGGGCCAACTTTCAGCAGGCAGTGGGTGATTCAGGCGTACGGGGGGGTGCGTGAGCGCCTGTGTATGAGCCCCGGTTGGCCCCCCGCTCGAACGTAGTTGAGAGTGGAGGAGGAGCTACTGGGGCCTTTCGGCAACGCGGCGCGCGTGCGTGCCGGGCGGCGGGCGCCCGGCCCGGGTTCAGACACAGGCTCCGAGGGGGTCAAGGGCTCGGGTCGGGCGGATGTGACCGACCACCGCGCCGCCGCCGAGGAGCGGCGCACCCGCGAACTCGGTGAGCGCGGCCAGGTCGACCCCGGCGCGGGCCAGGGCAGCGGCGGCCACGGGAATACGCGCCCGGTCGGCCCCGTCGGCGATCTTGACGGCGACAGCCCGGCCGTCCGGCAGCGCCGCGACCTGGACGCCTTCGAAGCCGTCCTTGGTGAGCAGGCCCGGTACGGCCCGCATCAGCGCGGCGACGTCGCGCCCGGATCCCGAGGCCATCTCGGCGTGTTCGCGCATCGCGTCGGCCACCCGCGCCTCGGGGGTGCCGGCGGCGGCGGTGGTGATGCGGGCCGCGGCGCGGGCGAGGCCGTGCAGCGACACGGAGAACAGGGGCGCGCCGCAGCCGTCGACGGTCACCCGGGCGATGGCCTGTCCGGTGAGGTCCTCGACGATCTCGGCGACGGCCTGCTGGAGCGGGTGCGCCGGGTCGAGGTAGTCGTCGAGCGACCAGCCGTTGAGGTGAGCGGTGTACAGCATCGCCGCGTGCTTGCCCGAGCAGTTCTGGGCGAGCCGCGAGGGCAGCCGTCCCTCGCGTACCCAGGCTTCCCGTACGACCGGGTCGAAGGGCAGGTCGGGGACGTTGCGCAGCCGGTCTTCCGGCAGTCCGGCCAGCTCCAGGATCCGCCGGGTCCCGGCGAGGTGCCGCTCTTCGCCGGAGTGGCTTGCCGCGGCGAGCGAGAGCAGTTCGCCGTCCAGCGGGAGACCGGCGCGCAGCATGGCCACGGCCTGGACGGGCTTGAGCGCCGAACGGGGGTAGAAGGCGGCCTCGATGTCGCCGATCTGCAGCTCCACAGTGCCGTCGGGGGCAAGCACGACCACCGAGCCGTAGTGGATGCCTTCGATGACACCGCCGCGTACGAGATGGGCGACGGGGGCGTGCAGCGGTTCACGGATCACCGGGGCCGCGGCGAGCGAACCGCCGTACGTCAGGGACTCGTTCACGCGTCGACCCCGTCGCGTATCCCGGCGACGCGGCGCCGCACTCCGTACCAGCCCACGACCAGCACGGCCACGATCAGCGGCAGACACAGCACGGTCGTGCGGCCCGCGCCCCCGTCGGCGTACATCAGCACGAGCACGGAGGCGAGGAAGACGATGGTCACGATCTCGGTCCACGGCGAGCCGGGCAGGCGGTAACTCGGCCTGGACAGCTCGCCGTTCTGGGTCTTCCGCCAGAACAGCAGGTGACAGAGCATGATCATGCCCCAGGTGGAGAGGATGCCGATCGCCGCGAAGTTCAGCACGATCTCGAACGCGTCGGCGGGCACGACGAAGTTGAGGCCGACGCCGAGGACGCAGATACCGCTGGTCAGCAGGATGCCGCCGTACGGGACCTGGCTGCGGCTCATCACGCCGGTGAACCTCGGGGCCGAGCCGGACATCGCCATGGAGCGCAGGATGCGGCCGGTGGAGTACAGGCCGGAGTTGAGGGACGACATGGCGGCGGTGAGGACGACGAGGTTCATGACGCCGCCCGCGGCCGGGATGCCGATGTTGGACAGCACGGTGACGAAGGGGCTCTGGTCCGCGCTGTACTTGCTCCACGGCAGCAGCATCGACAGCAGGACGACCGAGCCGACGTAGAAGAGCCCGACACGCCACATGATCGAGTTGATCGCCTTCGGCATGATCTTCTCGGGGTTCTCGGTCTCGCCCGCCGCGACACCGACCAGCTCGACGGAGGCGTAGGCGAAGACGACGCCCTGGATGATGAGCAGCATCGGGAGCAGGCCGCTCGGGAAGATGCCCCCGTTGTCGGTGATCAGGGACGGGCCGGGGTTGTGGCCGTCGACCGGGTGCTGGGTGACCAGCAGGAAGATGCCGATGAGCATGAAGACGACGAGCGCGCTGACCTTGATGATCGCGAACCAGAACTCCAGTTCACCAAACAGGCGTACGGATATCAGGTTCACGGTGAGGACGACGGCGAGCGCGATGAGCGCGATCACCCACTGCGGGATGTCGGAGAACATGCCCCAGTAGCGGGTGTACACGGCCACGGCGGTGATGTCGGCGATGCCGGTGGTGGCCCAGTTGAGGAAGTACATCCAGCCCGCGACATACGCGCCCTTCTCGCCCAGGAACTCACGGGCGTACGACACGAAGGCGCCGGACGAGGGCCGGTACAGGACGAGTTCGCCGAGCGCCCGCACGACCAGGAAGGCGAAGAGGCCGCAGACCGCGTAGGCGACGAAGAGGGAGGGCCCGGCGTCGGCGAGGCGGCCGCCGGCGCCGAGGAAGAGACCGGTGCCGATGGCTCCGCCGATGGCGATCATGTTGACGTGCCGGGACTTCAGCGACTTGCTGTAGCCCGCGTCTCCGGCGTCGACATGTCCGGTGGGCCGCACCTCGGTCCGTGTGGTGTCTTTTTGCAGGGATCGCTCGCTCACGCCTGGGGTCCGCCTTCCGCGGGTGAGTCCGTGCGCTCGGGGCGCACGATGGAGGTGAGGGTGGTTTCGACGCGGTCGAGGTGATGCGACATGGCCTCCACCGCGTCGTGCTCGCAGCCGTCGATCAGCGCCTCGACGATGGCGCGGTGCTCGCGGTTGGACTGCTCGCGGCGCCCGCCCAGTTCGTTCAGGAAGGCCGACTGACGGGCCAGCGCGTCCCGGATCTCCTCGATGACCCGGCGGAAGACCGGATTCTGGGAGGCCTCGGCGACGGCGATGTGGAAGATCGTGTCCATCGCGACCCACGCGGTGGTGTCGGTCTCCCGCTCCATCCGGTCCAGGAGATGGGCCAGGTGGTCGAGGTTCTCCGGGGTGCGGCGCAGGGCCGCGTACCCGGCGACCGGGATCTCGACATGGCGGCGCACCTCGAGCAGATCGCTCGCCGCGTAGTCGCCGAAGGTGGGGTCCTGGACCGTGTTGGCGACCACGAAGGTGCCCTTGCCGGTGCGGGACACGGTCAGACCCATGACCTGCAGGGCCCGCAGCGCCTCGCGGAGCACGGGCCGGCTGACTTCGAGGCGGCGGCACAGCTCCGCCTCGGAGGGGAGTTTGTCGCCGATGGCGTACTCGCCGCGCTCGATGGCGCCGCGAAGGTGGGTGAGCACCGCTTCCATGGCGCTGACACGCCGCGGTACCGCTCCACCTGTCTGGCTGTCTGACAGGTTCACGGGGCTGATCCTGCGGGTGGCGAGAGGGCGCTGTCAAGGGGAGCGAATGGAAAAATTCAGGGGGCGTGAAGCCTGTAAATCGGCTTCACGCCCCCAGTGATCAGGTTGTTCGCGTGCTCAGCTGTCGAGGACACCCGTGGTCAGCAGCCCGAACAGCGCGACGCCGATGATGATCCGGTAGATCACGAAGGCGTTGAAGGAGTGCTTGGCGACGAACTTCAGCAGCCAGGCGATGGAGCCGTACGCCACCACGAAGGAGACGACGGTACCCACGGCCAGCGGGGCGGCGCCCACGCCCGTGCCCAGGGCGTCCTTCAGCTCGTACAGACCGGCGCCCGTGAGGGCCGGGATGCCGAGGAAGAAGGAGAGCCGGGTGGCGGCGACACGGTCCAGGTCGAGGATGAGCGCCGTGGACATGGTGGCGCCGGAGCGCGAGAAGCCAGGGAAGAGCAGGGCGAGGATCTGGGAGCTGCCGACCAGCATCGCGTCCTTGAACGAGGTGTCGTCCTCGCCACGCTTGTGCCGGCCCATCTGGTCCGCCGCCCACATCACAGCGCTGCCCACGATCAGTGAGCCGGCCACCACCCACAGCGAGGCGAGCGGCCCCTCGATGAGCGGCTTGGCGGCGAGGCCGACAACCACGATCGGGATGGTCGCGTAGATGACCCACCAGGCGAACTTGTAGTCGTGGTGGTAGCGCTCCTCACGGTTGCGCAGCCCGCGTCCCCAGGCGGAGACGATCCGCACGATGTCCTTGAAGAAGTACACGAGCACGGCGGCGATCGCGCCGACCTGGATGACCGCGGAGAACCCGACAACGGCGTTGTCGTCGACGGGGATGCCCATCAGCCCTTCGGTGATCTTGAGATGGCCGGTCGAGGAGACGGGGAGGAATTCGGTCACCCCCTCGACGGCTCCGAGGACGACGGCCTGACCGACGTTGATGACGCTCATGGGATCCAGTTCTGAGTTGGTCGACAGTGCTGTAGACGGTGCTGGGGGACAGTCTTACCTATGCGCGCAAACTCCCGGCACCTACGTCCACAAAGCTTGCGCGAACGAGACACCGGCGAACGCCGCGCCGAGTCCGGCCGTCACGCTCACGATCGCGTTGGCCGCAGCGTAGAGCCCCGCGCCGGTCTCGGTCAGCCGCAGTGTCTCGTACGAGAACGTCGAGTATGTCGTCAGGGCCCCGCACAGACCGGTGCCGATCAGTAGTTGCAGGTGCCCCGAGGCGTGGCCGGCGGAGGCGGCGCCGGTCAGCAGGCCCAGCACCAGACAGCCCGTGACGTTGACCACCAGGGTGCCCCAGGGGAAGACCGTGTCGTGCCTCAGCTGCACCGCGCGGTCGGTCAGATAGCGCAGGGGCGCGCCGACCGAGGCGCCGATGACCACGAGCAGCCAGTTCACAACGACTTCTCACCCTTCCCGCCCCTGTCCACCGAGGTGTCCCGTCGGCCGACGTACCGGATGACCTCGCATCCGTCGAGGATCACCAGCCCTTCGGTGACCAGTTCGTCGAGCTGCGGGAGAAAGCCGCGTACGCGCTCCTCGGTGTCCACGATCACGACGGCCACCGGAAGGTCCTCGCTGAGCGAGAGCAGCCGGGAGGTGTGGATCATCGAGGAGGCTCCGAAGCCCTCGATGCCCCGGAAGACGCTGGCGCCCGCGAGACCGGCCGCGTGGGCGCGGTGCACGATCTCCGTGTAGAGCGGCTTGTGGTGCCAGATGTCGTTCTCGCCGATGAAGATCGTCACCCGCAGGGCGCTGCCCGTCAGCCTCGTCATCGTTGCCTCCATGCCAGGGCGCGGCGTGCCGCCGTCACCGCGAGCCATACCGCCGCGAGCGCCGCGCACAGGGTCGCGGCGAGGTAGCCGAAGCCGGTGCCGGGATGGCCCGCGTCGACCAGTTTCTGGATGTCGACGGCGTACGTCGAGAAGGTGGTGAACCCGCCCAGCACTCCGGTGCCGAAGAAGGGCCGCACCAGCCGGTGGGCGGCCCACACATCGGTGATGAGGACCATGAACACGCCGATCACGGCGCAGCCGAGGACATTGACCCAGAATGTGGTCCAGGGGAATGAGCCCGTCTGCGCGGGCCACAGTTGCGCGGCTCCGTAGCGGGCGGTGGCGCCGATGGCGCCGCCGAGCGCGACCATCGCGACGACCGGACCCTGGCCGCGCCAGGAGGACGCCTGCCGCCCTGGCATGCGTACAGGCGCGTCGGGGTCGTCGACTCGCTCGGGGTGCGGGACTGTCATGTGCGTACTGCTCCTACTCGCCGGGCCCGGGCAGCACCGGGCGCACGTCATCGCAAGTAGGGACCGTTGGCGGCACGGGTGCCGCGGTTCGGGTACGGCGGGCCCCACCGCCGCGCCGCGACGCAAGATCGCGGCCGGTGAACAGGGTAACGCCGGGGGCACCGGCCGCGCACACGCGGCTCGGTCCGTGGCTACTGGGCAGCTGCTCAGTCCGGTCAGTCCGGCTAGCCCGTTCAGTCCGGCGAGCCCGGCCAGCCCGCTCACTCCGGCGAGCCCGGCCAGTCCGCTCACTCCGGTCAGTCCGGCGGTCCGGCCAGTCCGGTCAGTCCGGCCAATCCCGCTCAGTCCGGGGAAGCGGGCAGCTCGCACACCGCGAGGCCCCTTTCCCACAGGCTGCCCAGGATCAGGCGGCCGTCGGCCTCACAGGCGCTGGTGACCATGCGGAAGCGTGCGCGGCGGCCTTGGAGGTGGTGCAGGATGCGGCCCTCGTCGTCGACCGCGACGACGCCCGTGGTGCCCGGAGGACGGAACGGCGTGCGCACTGCCAGGCGGGCCGCGCCGCGCCGCACGGCGGGACCGCGGCGGTGCAGGAGTTCCAGGGCGGCGACGCGGGGTCCGGCGAGCGCCACCCAGATCGGGCCGCCGGGGGCACGCCAGAGGTTGTCCGGCTGACCCGGCAGATCGTCCACGAAGGTCTCGGCGCGGCCCTGCTTCGGCCCGGCGAGCCAGTACCGGGTCAGGCGCCGCACGCCGGTCTGCGCGACGACGAGGAAGGACTCGTCCGCCGAGGGGGCCAGCCCGTTGGCGAACTGCAGTCCCTCCAGGAGCACTTCGGGTTCCTTCTCCCCCGGTGCCAGGCGCAGCAGGCGGCCGGTTCCGGTGTGCTCGACCAGATCGCCGATCCAGTGCTCCAGGGGGTAACTCCGGCTGGAGACGGTGAAGTAGACGGTGCCGTCCAAGAGCGCGACCACGTTGCTGGCGAAGCGCAGGGGTTCACCGGCCACCGTGTCGGCGAGGACGCCTGCGGTGCCGTCCTCGAGCGCGATGCGCAGCAGTCCGCGACGGGCGTCGCAGACCAGCAGGGCTTCGTCCGGGAGGAGTTCGAGCCCCAGAGGCCTGCCGCCCGTCTCCGCGATGACCTGCACTCGGGTGCGGGCGGGATCGGCGATGCCGTCGACGCGTACGATGCGGCCGTCCTCCAGGCCGGTCAGCACCCGGCCCCGGGCGTCCGCCACCACGTCCTCCGGTCCTCGGCCGCCGAGCGCCACGAAGCGCCGGGGTACGAGGGCGGTGCGGCGGCCGGTGTCTCGCGGGTGAGCCATATGTGCCTCCTGAGGGGGACGCGTACCCTGCGGCCGGTGCGCCTACCAGCCCTTCTCGAAGAAGCGGCTGACCTCGGCGATGCGGTACTCGTCACGCCGATAGAAGGTCCGCCGTCTGATCCTCTTGGCCCGCAGCAGACCGACCCCGGTGAGCAGGTCGAGGTGTGTGCGGGCCACGGCGCGGCTCACGCCGAGCTTGGTGGCGAGGGCCGCCGGGGTGACGCCGTCCTCGACGAGGTCGCCGTGGCGCTGCGGCGGAAAGTGCGCGGCAGGGTCCCGCAGCCACTCCAGGATGTCCATGCGTCGCTCGCTTACGGGAACCCTCAGCATCTCGTCCCCCTCCGTCACGGCGGTCTCCCGCTACTGTCCCGCAGCCCGGGGCGGTACGCACGGCCTTCCACGACGCTGGCCGGAGCCGCACCGCCGCGGGATAAGCCGAAGGGCCCGGCCGCAACGGCGGCCGGGCCCACACGCGCTCAGCGGTGGCTGAACCACGACATGGCCGGAAGCGCCTTGTCGTCGAAGCCGAACAGGGCCTGGTTCTCCCAGCCGTTGCCGGAGCCGGCGTCCGTCGGGTCCCAGCCGTTGCCGGTGACGGCGGTCCAGGTGGCCTCCCAGTAGAAGACACCGAGACCGCGGCCGTTCGGGACGGCCTCCACGATGTTCGCCACGGCGTTCATCCACGCCGTCTGCCCCGCAGTCGTCGCCGGGTAGCCGGAGACCAGTTCGCCGGTGGTGTCGATCTGGTTGACGAGCGAGTCGTCGCTGTCGAGACGGAAGGGGTAGGCCGTCTCGGCGATGAAGACCGGCTTGCTGTAACGGGAGGCGACGTCGTCGAGGGTGGTCTGGGCGGCGGAGAGCGAGCCGTGCCAGTAGCCGTAGTACGACAGGCCGATCACGTCGTAGTTGATGCCGTACGTGGCCGCGTTGTCGAACCACCAGCGGACGGTGGCGTCGTCCCCGGCGTTGGCCAGGTGCAGCGCGACCAGGGTGCTGGAGGAGACCGCCTTCGCGGCGCTGTAGCCGGAGTTGATCAGCCCGGCGAGCTGCGACCAGTTGCCCGTGGACCCCTCGGACCAGAGCAGGCCGCCGTTGATCTCGTTGCCGACCTGCACCATGTCGGCCGTGGTGCCCTGTGCCTTCAGCGCGTTGAGCACGTCGTACGTGTGGTTGTAGACGTCCGTCTTCAACTGGCTGTACGAGTGACCGGCCCAGGCGGCCGGCTTGCTCTGGGCGCCCGGGTCGGCCCAGGTGTCCGAGTAGTGGAAGTCGACGAGGAGCTTCATGCCCTGCGCCTTGATGCGCTTGGCCATCGCGAGCACGCGCGTCTTGTTGTTGTAGCCGTCGGCCGGGTTCACCCAGACCTTGAGACGGGCGTAGTTCATGCCGGAGGACTTGAGAATGGCGAGCGCGTCACCCGTCGTGCCCGAGCTGGTCTTGTAGACGCCGCCGAGAGCCTCGCTCTTGGCGAGGGAGGAGATGTCGGCGCCCTTGATGGCGAGGCCCGTCGAGCCCGAAGTGAAGCTGAGGTCGTCGACGTTGATCCAGTTGCCCGCGTTGGCGTCGGAGTTGATGCTGATCGTGCACTGGTTGTTCGTCACCGCGATGGAGGTGACGATCCGGACCCAGCCGCTGGCGGAGACCGGCAGGTCGGTGCGCTGCTCCGAACTGCCGCAGCTCTTGAGGGCTATGTAGGCCGAGTTCTGGCCGCCGCCGGAGCGCACCCACGCGGTGAGGGTGTAGTTCCCGTTGGTCAGTCCGGAGAGGTACTGGTAGGTCTCCACCTTGTAGGCGGAGGCCGAGTAGTGGGTCAGGCGGTAACTCCCGCTGTGGCCACCGGACTCGGTGAACGAGGCGGCGTTCTGGCCGGCCGCCGAGTACGTCGACCAGCCGGTCGGCGTAGCGGTGCCGGTGCCGTCCGACTCGAAACCGGCGTTCGTGAGGGTGCTCGCCGCCTGCGCCGACTGCGCGGGAAGGGCGATGAGGGCGAGCCCGGCCACGAGCGGTAGCAGCAGGGCCCTGAGTGTGCGTCTGGGATGGAACATCGTCGTCCGTCGTCCCTTCGACGTGATGGGGATGGGGATGCCCCCCGATCGAGCTGGGGGAACCCCTCCGCCCGCGGCTCGTGCGCTCACACGGGCGGAGGGGAGTCGGCTCGCCGTCAAGTTCCCTGAACCGGACGGCAGTTGATCCAACCGGCATCGAGTCATGCGACCCGAGCGCCGGCTGACCGGCCGTCGAGCCGCAGACCCGGACGGCAGTTCGGTCGGCGTCCGAGTCGCGCGACAAGGACGGCGATTCAGCCGCCAAGTCGCACGACTCGCCGGGCAGTGGAGCGATTCAGCCGCCAAGTCGCACGACTCGCCGGGCAGTCGCGCGATTCAGCCACCAAGTCACGTGACTGGCGGGGCAGTGGGTCAGCCGTCCAGTCGTACGACGCGCACCGTCCCGGCGGGTACCGCGAGGCACCCCGCGGCGCGTTCACCCGTCAGGAGTTCGGTGCCGTGCGCATCCAGCGGCACCTTGGCGTCCGAGAAGGTGTGGTTGACGGCGAAGACGTAGGCGCCCGACTCGCCGCTGCGGCGGACCACTTCGACGTCGTGGGGCAGGTCGGCGCGCGGCGCGATGCGCGCGTCGTCGGCCGCCCAGCCGATCAGGGCGTCCAGCCCCTGGGGTCCGAGACGCGTGGACACGTACCAGGCCGAGCCCTCCCCGAGGCGGTGCCGAGTGACGGCCGGGCGGCCCGCGGTGAGGCCGTCGGCGTACGTCCACACGGTCTCTGCGCCGCGCGGCACCACGAACTCGGTCCACACGTCGCCGGTGAGCTCGGAGCCGTCGGGGCCGGTGATGCGCACCAGGTCGCCCTGGAGCAACGGCGAGAACTCCTCGACGGTGAGGCCGAGTACGTCCCGGAGGGCGCCCGGGTAGGCGCCGTCGTGCACGGCGTCGTGCTCGTCGACGATGCCGGAGAAGTACGAGACGACGAGTGTGCCGCCGTTTTCGACGTAGGCCTTGAGGTTGTTCCCGGCGGCCTCGGTCATCAGGTAGAGGGCGGGCACGACGACAAGGGGATACGCCGACAAGTCGGCTTCCGGGTGAGCGAAGTCGACGGTGAGGTGGCGGTCGTAGAGCGCCTCGTAGAAGGCGTCGGCGCGCTCGCGCGGGTCGTGGTCCTCGCTGGGGCGCCACTGGAGGTTCTGCGCCCACCAGGAGTGCCAGTCCCACAGCACGGCGACGTCGGCGACGGTGCGGGTGCCCTTGAGGGACGCCAGCGAGTCGATGCAGGCGCCGAGCTCGACGACCTCGCGCCACACCCGGGAGTCCGTGCCGGCGTGCGGCAGCATCGACGAGTGGAACTTCTCGGCGCCGCGCCGGGACTGCCGCCACTGGAAGAACATGGCGCCGTCGGAGCCGCGCGCCACATGCGCGAGGGAGTTGCGGGCCATCTGGCCCGGGGCCTTGGCGGGGTTGCGGGGCTGCCAGTTGACGCCCGACGTGGAGTGTTCGAGCAGCAGCCAGGGTGCGCCGCCGGCGACCGAGCGGGTGAGGTCGGCGGCCATCGCGAGGTTCACGTGGGTGCGGCGGCCGTCGGTGATCAGGTAGTGGTCGTTGGTGACGAGATCGACCTCGCGGCCCCAGGCCCAGTAGTCGATGGAGTCGCACTGGCTCAGGGCCGTCATGAAGTTGGTGGTGACCGGGATGCCCGGCGCGAGACGGTGCAGGATGTCCCGCTCTGCGATGAAGTTCTCGCGCAGCGTCTCGTCGGCGAACCGCTTGTAGTCGAGCGCCTGGGCCGGGTTGCCGACGGTCGGGGTCACGCGCGGCGGGTTGATCTGGTCGAAGTCCGCGTAGCGCTGCCCCCAGAAGGCGGTGCCCCAGGCCTCGTTGAGCGCGTCGATCGTGCCGTATGTCCGGTTCAGCCAGCGGCGGAAGTGTGCCGCGCAGGACTCGCAGTAGCAGGCCGAGACGGGGACGCCGTACTCGTTGTGGACGTGCCACAGGGCGAGCGCGGGGTGGTCGGCGTAACGGCCGGCGAGCTGGGTGGTGATGTTCGCGGCGGCGGCCCGGTAGTCGGTGTTGCTGTGACAGATGGCGCCGCGTGAGCCGAACTCGTAGCGGGTGCCGTCGGCGGCCACCGGCAGCGCCTCGGGGTGCTCGCGGTAGAACCAGGCGGGCGGCGCCACGGTCGGCGTCCCCAGGTCGGCGCGAATGCCGTTCTCGTGCAGCAGGTCGAGCAGGCGGTCGAGCCAGCCGAACTCGTAGGCGCCCGGAGCCGGTTCGAGCAGCGCCCAGGAGAAGATCCCGACGCTCACCATCGTGACGCCCGCCTCGCGCATCAGCCGGACGTCCTCGTGCCAGACGCTTTCCGGCCACTGCTCGGGGTTGTAGTCCCCACCGAAGGCGAGCCTGGTGAGGCCCCTGGGGGTGGTCTCCGGCATGGATCTCTCCCGTTTAATCGATCATTTGGGAACGTGCACACACAGCGCCAGCGGCGTGAGCCCAACATAACCGCACAGCAACAACCATTGACAAGTGTCCGGGAGGTTTCTCTACTGTGAACGCTCACAGAAGCATGGCAGGTCTTCGCAGCAGGCGAAGACCCAGGTCAGGGGAGAACGATCCATGCCCATCGCGAAGCACAGCCGCCTCGTGGCCACCACCATCGCCGTCGCGCTCGGCGCCACCTCTCTCGCCGCTTGCGGCTCGGAGAAGGCCGACGCCCAGTCCGGACCCGCGTCGCTGACGTACTGGACCTGGACCCCGGGCATGGACAAGGTCGTCGACCTGTGGAACAAGGGGCCGGGGAAGAAGCAGCAGATCACCGTCACGGTGAAGAAGCAGGCGTCGGGCGACACGCTCGTCACCAAGATCCTCACCGCGCACAAGGCGAAGAAGGCCCCGGACCTGGTCCAGGCCGAGTACCAGGCGCTGCCGACGCTGGTCAGCAATGACGCGCTCGCGGACATAGCGGGTGAATCCAAGGAGGCGAAAAAGAAGTTCGCCGCCGGTGTCTGGCAGCAGACGACGCTCGGGACGGACTCGGTCTACGCGATCCCGCAGGACATCGGCCCGATGATGTTCTACTACCGGGAGGACCTCTTCAAGAAGTACGGCCTGACGGTCCCGACGACCTGGGAACAGTTCGCCGAGACCGCACGCGCGCTGAAGAATAAGGCGCCGGACAAAGACCTCACCACCTTCTCCGCCAACGACTCCGGCCTCTTCGCCGGTCTCGCCCAGCAGGCGGGCGCCAAGTGGTGGACCACCTCGGGCGACAAGTGGAAGGTCGGGATCGACGACGCGGCCACGCAGAAGGTCGCCGACTTCTGGGGCGGCCTCGTCAAGGAGGGCGCGATCGACAACCAGCCGATGTACACGCCGTCCTGGAACAAGGCGCTGGACACCGGCAAGCAGATCGCCTGGGTGAGCGCGGTCTGGGCGCCCGGCACCCTCACCACGGCGGCCCCCGACACCAAGGGCAAGTGGGCGATGGCCCCGCTGCCGCAGTGGTCGAACAGCGAAGACGTGACCGGCAGCTGGGGCGGTTCCTCGACGGCCGTCACCACGGACTCCAAGAACAAGGCGGCCGCCGCGAAGTTCGCCGCCTGGCTCAACACGGACCCGGAGGCGGTCGCCGCGCTGGCGAAGGAGAGCGGCATCTACCCGGCCTCCACCAGCGCTCAGCTCAGTGACGCGTTCATGCAGCCGCCGGCCTTCTTCTCCAACCAGCCGGACTTCTACACGAAGGCCTCGGTGATCGCCAAGACCACCGCGCCGTCCGCGTGGGGCCCGAACGTGAACGTCGCCTACACGTCCTTCAAGGACGCCTTCGGTGCCGCCGCCAAGAACAAGTCGGACTTCACCGCCGCCCTGAAGACCATGCAGGACGACACCGTCGCCGACCTCAAGAAGCAGGGCTTCGGGGTCGCTCAGTGACAACGGCACGTCGGAAGTCGTACGGGGTCAAGGGGGCCCCGTACGCTTTCCTCTTCCCCGCGACGATCCTCTTCGCCCTCTTCTTCGCGCTGCCCATCGGCTACGCGCTCTGGCTGAGCCTGCACAAGGTGCAGGTCAAGGGCCTGGGCCTGGGCGCCGGTGCCCGCAAGGAAGTGTGGGCGGGCCTGGAGAACTACACCGACGCGCTCAGCGACAACGAGCTGCTCGCCGGCGCGCTGCGCGTGGTGGGCTACGGCGCCATCGTGGTCCCGGTCATGCTCGGCCTGGCCCTGCTGTTCGCGCTGATGCTCGACACGGACAAGGTGCGCCTCGCCCCTTTCACCCGGCTCGCGATCTTCCTGCCGTACGCCATTCCCGGCGTCGTCGCCGCGCTGCTGTGGGGCTTCCTGTACCTCCCGGACGTCAGCCCCTTCTACTTCGTCCTGGACAAACTGGGGATGCCGCAGCCGAACCTGCTGGACGGGGGCCCGCTGTACCTCGCCCTGTCCAACATCGCGGTCTGGGGCGGCACCGGCTTCAACATGATCGTCATCTACACCTCGCTGCAGGCCATCCCTGCCGAGGTGTACGAGGCAGCCAAGCTGGACGGCGCCACGCCCCTGCAGACCGCCCTGAAGATCAAGATCCCGATGGTGGCCCCCTCGCTGGTGCTCACCTTCTTCTTCTCGATCATCGCGACGCTCCAGGTGTTCAGCGAGCCGACCACCCTCAAGCCCCTCACCAACTCCGTCTCCACCACCTGGAGTCCGCTGATGAAGGTGTACCAGGACGCCTTCGGCAAGGGCGACATCTACTCGGCCGCCGCCGAGGCCGCGCTCATCGCGCTCGTCACTCTTGTCCTGTCCTTCGGCTTCCTGCGCGCCGCGAACTCCCGTAACAAGCAGGAGCAAGCACGATGAGTTCTCTTGCCATACGAAAGGCCGCGCCGAGCGCGGGTACGACCCCCGGGACGGCTCAGGGTCCGCCGCTGCGCGGCCGGATCGCCCTGGTGCCGACCCTGACGCTGCTGCTCGGCGCCCTCTACTGCCTGCTGCCCGTCGCCTGGGTGGTCATCGCCGCCACCAAGTCGGGCCGCGAGCTCTTCTCGACGTTCACGTTCCTGCCCGGCAGCGGCTTCACCCAGAACGTGAAGGACCTCAACGCCTACCGCGACGGCATCTACTGGAAGTGGATGGGCAACTCCGCCCTCTACGCCGGTCTCGGCGCCCTTCTGTCGACGGCCGTCTCGGCGCTGAGCGGCTACGCACTGGCGCTCTACCGCTTCCGCGGCCGCGAGACCGTCTTCAGCATCCTGATGGCGGGCGTGCTGATGCCGCCGGTGATCCTCGCGATCCCCCAGTACCTGCTGCTGGCGAAGGCGGACCTGACGGACTTGTACGCGTCCGTCCTCCTCCCCCTCGTCCTCTCCCCGTACGGCGTCTACCTCGCCCGGATCTACGCCTCCGCGGCCGTGCCCGGTGATGTGGTCGAGGCCGGGCGGATGGACGGCGCGAGCGAGTGGCGGATCTTCACCCGGATCGCGCTGCCGATGATGGTGCCCGGCCTGGTGACGGTGTTCCTGTTCCAGTTCGTCGCCGTGTGGAACAACTTCCTGCTGCCGTACATCATGCTCAGTGACGACGAGAAGTTCCCGATCACCCTTGGCCTGTTCACTCTTCTCGAACAGGGCGCCGGCATCCCGGCGTTGTACACGCTGGTGATCACCGGCGCGCTGCTCGCGATCATTCCGCTGATCGCTCTGTTCCTGGTCATCCAGCGTTTTTGGAGCCTCGATCTGCTGTCGGGAGCCGTAAAGTCGTGACCATGACCAACGCGGGGGGCCGGCGCAAACCGCCGACGATTCATGACGTCGCTCGTGAGGCGGGCGTGTCACGGGGCACGGTCTCGCGGGTGCTCAACGGCGGGCACTACGTCAGCCCCACGGCACAGGAGGCGGTCAACGCCGCCATCCGCAGGACGGGTTACGTCGTGAACCGGCACGCCCGCTCGCTGATCACCGGACGTTCGGACTCCATCGGCTTCCTGCTGACCGAGCCTCAGGAGCGGTTCTTCGAGGACCCCAACTTCAATGTTCTGCTCCGCGGCTGCACACAGGCGCTGGCCGCGCACGACGTTCCCCTCCTGCTGATGCTCGCCGGCACGCAGGACGAACGGCGGCGCATCACGCGGTACATCACTGCGGGCCATGTCGACGGAGTGCTGCTGGTCTCCAGCCATTTTGGCGATCCGGTCGCCGAGGAGCTGCGCGAGGCGGGCGTGCCGCTGGTCGCCTGCGGCAAGCCCATCGGGCTCGGATCCAAGGTCAGTTACGTCGCCGCCGACGACCGGGACGGCGCCCGGGACATGGTCAAGCACCTGCTCTCCCTCGGCCGCCGCCGGATCGGCATGGTCACCGGACCGCTCGACACCCCCGGCGGTGTCGAACGCCTCGCGGGCTACCGGGAGGTGCTCGCCGAGGCGGGCATCGAGGCCGACGACCGGCTCGTCGCCTCGGGTGATTACAGCAGGGCCAGCGGGGAGGCGGGCGCGGAGCAGCTTCTCGCCCGGGTCCCGGACCTGGACGCCGTGTTCGTCGCCTCCGACCTGATGGCACAGGGCGTGCTGACCGCCCTGCACCGGGCCGGCCGCCGGGTTCCCGAGGACGTGGCGGTCGGCGGCTTCGACGACTCCCCCGCCGCCCTCGCGTCCACCCCCGCCCTCACCACGATCCGCCAGCCGTGGGACCGCATCAGCGCCGAGATGGTGCGGGTGCTGCTCGCCCAGATAGGGGGCGAGGATCCGGCGGCGGTGATCCTTCCGACGGAGCTGGTGCGGCGCGAGTCCACCTGATGGATTCGGGTGCGGTGGCCGCGGCCACGTCCGCCGGCAGCGGCCACCGCACTCGTGAACATCCCGGTGCGTGCTTCCCGACCGGTCAGGATTCGAGAAGCCAGCCGGTGCTCCCGCGCCTTAGCGTGAGAGCGCCGACGAGAAAGCCGTCGGTGTGACAAGCAAGGCCCACGCACGGACACGCACCACGAGGGAGTCGCCATGACCGCCGGCCTCAAGACCATCATCTACCCCGTCAAGGACCTCACGCAGGCAAAGGCCCTGTTCAGCGCCCTGCTGGGCGTGGACCCCTACGCGGATGAGCCGTACTACGTGGGCTTCAAGGACGCGGGCCAGGATGTCGGCCTGGACCCGAACGGGCACTCCAAGGGGATGACCGGGCCCGTCCCCTACTGGCACGTCTCCGACATCAGGGCCACCCTGTCGGGCCTGCTCGGCGCCGGTGCCGAGCCGCTGCAGGACGTCCAGGACGTGGGCGGCGGCAAGCTGATCGCCTCGGTCAAGGACGCGGACGGCAACCTGATCGGACTGATCCAGGATCCCGCGGCCGAGTGACGCCGTAGCCCAGTGGATGCAGCTGCACTAGTTGCATGCTCAATGACTGCCGGATCTCTGTTACCGTTCAGTTATGGCAGCGAAAACGTCCGGTGGCCGCCTGGAGGACCAGTGGCGGGACATCCTCTCGGTGCACGCGCACACCATGTGCGAGATCGACCGCGCGCTGCATCCGCACGGCCTCGGGGCCAGTGACTTCGAGGTGCTGGACATCCTGGCCTCGGAGACGGCCGCGGAGCCGGGCGAGCAGTGCCGGGTGCAGAACATCGCGGGCCGGGTCCATCTGAGCCAGAGCGCCCTGTCCCGCCTCATCGGCCGGCTGGAGAAGGACGGCCTGGTGGAACGCACTGTCTGCCAGGAGGACCGACGCGGAGTGTGGGTCGCGCTCACCCCGAAGGGACGCGACCTGCACGCCGAGGTACTCCCCTTGCAACGCGCCGTGCTGACCCGCATGCTGAACGGCTGAGACCCCCGCTAGAGGACGAACTCCGCGCCGTCCGGCAGCACCTCGATCCCCACCTCCGTCACCCGCGCGCGGGCGTCCGAGGCCGGGTCGAGCAGTGGGTTGGTGTTGTTCAGATGGGTGTAGATCCGGCGCGGGCCGGGATGACGGGCCAGGGCGGCCAGGCTGCCGTGCGCGCCGGAGACGGGCAGATGCCCCATGCCGGCCTGTCCGGCGGGCGCCCGCACGGCCGCGCCCATCTCGCCGGCCGCGTAGAAGGTGCCGTCGAGAAGCACGCACGTCGCGGTGGCGAGCAGCTCGTCCAGCAGCGGTGTCCAGCCCGCCAGACATGGCGCGTAGACGAGCACTCCCCCGGTGGCCAGATCCTCGATCCGGTACGCCGTCACCCGGCGGGCGTCCGCGACGGGCCCGGCGAGGTACTTCGGGGCCTTGGAGCCGACCGGGTGCGCACTGACGACCAGACCGCCGGCCAGCACGAATCCGCCCTCGGTCAGGCTGTCCGCCCACTGCCACGGGGCGTACCGGTCGAGCATGGCGCGCAGCGGGGACAGCGTGGCCAGGACGGGGGGCGCGGCGTAGACCTTGAGTTCCGCGCCGCCGCGCAGCACGGTCACTCCCGTGACATGGTCGGCCTCGGCGTCGGTGAGGAGCACGCCACGCACCGGTGTGTCCCTGGGGCCTGGCCCGGGCGCGAGCGCGGGGGTACTGATGAGCTGCGTGCGGATGTCGGGTGAGGCGTTGAGCAGCCACCAGTCGCGGGAGTTTCCGCTGACGGCGACGCACTCCTGCGTCCGCGCGGGCAGTGTGCCGCCGCGGGCCGCCAGGCACAGCGCGCAGGCACAGTTCCACTGCGCGGGATCTTCCCGCCCGTGGGGTCCTGACTACCCGGCGGCAGGGGGCAGTTCCGGACTACCTTCGCCCGGGCGCCGGTCCGCCGGGCGCGCCGGCGGAACGGGTCTCGCGGGGAAGTCTCGGGCTCCGGTCCACAGCGCGGGCACCGCGTCGCCGCGTCGGCACAGCTCGTACGCGATCGCCTCGTAGTTGACCCGCCAGCCGTGGAAGTGCGGCCATGCCTGCTTCGCCGTCCGCTCGGCGGGGAAGCCCGCCTCCTCGACCATCGACACGGCCGCGTCGAACTCCGAGAAGGACAGCTGAATCGGCGCGTCGGGTCTGGGATCCGTCTCGAACTCGAAGCGCAGGACGCGGGCGATGTCCCGCAGCGCGGTGAAGCCCGCGCGGAGCATCAGGCGCGCCTCGGGCGGGGCGCTGCTCGGCGTGAGCGCCAGTTGCATGGCCGCCGCGTCCATGACGGCGATGAGCCCGACGATCCAGCTGCGGTACGGCCGCGGCGAGCGGAAGGCCAGCAGGATCGGGTACGTGGAGTGGCTCTCGCCGATGTCCGAGGCGAGCCGCTCCCATGCGCGGTACAGCACGGGCAGCGCGGTCTCGGTGTCGACCAGCCACTGCCGGGCCAGGATCTCCGGGCCCCAGGCGGGTTCGCCCGCGCGCGACTGGAGGAGGGTGACCTCGAGTTCACGGCGGTTGTAGGCGGCGTACAGCGTGGGCAGATAGGCGATCTGCAGGGCGATCACCACCGGTCCGGTGGCCGCCGCCACGAAGTCCACGACCGACAGGTTCAGCCGGTCGCCGCTGGCGAAGCCGAGCGTGAACAGGCTGGAGCCGGCCTCCCGCATCGACTGCGTCCAGGACAGCGAGGACAGGGCCTGCAGCAGCAGCCCGAAGCCGACCAGCGCGCCGCCGAGCCAGCTCATGAGCATGCCGAACAGCATGAGCGGGGCCAGCCAGGTCTGGGCGCGGTCCTGGGCCAGGTAGCCGCCGCCCGGTGCGGCGAGGCGCAGTAGCAGGCGCAGGGAGCGCCACCATCGGATCACCAGCGCGGAGTAGAGCCCGCGGGGCACCACGAGGGTGCGCAGAATGCTGGCGAGGACCAGCGCCAGGAGCAGTCCGCCGGCCACGCCGGAGATCCATTTCATGGGGACATTGTCACGCCCGTGCGCGCGGTTCCTCAGGTCGAGGGCGTCGCGCCGGGACGCGGCGGATCCCGTGCGGCCTCGCACGCGGCCGTGACGATCACCGGATCCCCCTCGGGCCGGGAGGGCGCGGTCATCGGGATCGGGCCGACCAGCGGCAGCGTGCCGGGTCAGGGGCAGGCCGCCGACCCGGTGCCGTGTTCCGTGCCCTCCGGCGATCGGCCGGACTGCCGCGGGAGTCCGGCACACGCCCACCGGTCCACCGATCCACCGGCCGGCGACGTCGTACCGCGGACCGGACTTTCCTGCCGCCCGAGGTGCGGTGCGAGTGCTTCGCGGGCGAAGGCGCGACGAAGCCGCCCGCATCGGGGTCTACCGCGGCGCGGGCGTCACCGCTGCCCACGAGGTCGCCGCGCCGGCCGTCGTCGGTGACGGCGCGGCACTCGGGGATCCTCAGTCGCGGCAAGAGCCTCTGAGGGCCGATTTGTCCTCAGGGCCGGGCCAGCAAGGTGCGTACTCCCTCGGAGGTGAGGGTCAGGCCGTGCGGTGAGCTGGCGTCGATCGTGAGGGCCAGGTCGCCGGAGGGCCACTGGGAGGCGAGCGCGCCGAGCGGTACCAGCCGGTAGCGGGAGACGAACGGCAGCAGCCCGGCCATCTCCACCTCGGAGGTGAACACGGGCACGACCTGTTCCCCGCCCGGCTGCTCCAGGACGGGCAGCGCGACGGCCGTCGGGTCGGCGGCGTCATCCTCGTCCGCGTCGTCCGGCACGGGGACGAGCACCTCGCTGTGGGCCAGCGTGTCCAGCGCCACCGTGTCCTCGGTGTTCTCGGCGAGGGTGTTCAGGGCCTCCTGGGCCGGTGTGGTGGCCGTGGGCAGGGGGTGGTCGTTCGAGGGTGTGTCCATGGCGGGTCCCGGGGTAGTGGCGGACGGGCCCGGGACAAGATCCGCCCCGGGCACAACGTCCGTCGCGTACCCACCTCGGGCCGGGGCATTCCTGCCGCCGCGCTCAGGGCAGCAGCGGGATGTCGTCCGACGGCAGGCCGAGGCGGTCGCGGCCCACACGCCGGTGCAGCGGCTCGGCCATGGTGGGGCCGACATGGGTCCAGTACGTGGCCGCGTCACGGAAGTAGTGCTGCATCCGCTCCCCGTCGCGCGCGTACCGCGAGCCCGCCGTGCGGAAGAGGATGCCCTGCGGGACGTCCCAGGCCGCGGTGAGGGGCAGGGCCCAGCCGGTGGAGGGGCAGCCGCGCGCGATCTCGGTGACCACGCGGTAGAACGTGGGCAGGCCGAACTCGTATCGGGTCTCCTTCGTGAAGACCGGCGCGAAGGTCGAGGTCGTCCCGGCCGAGCTGGGTGAACTGCCGCTGCTGCGCGGCTTCGCCGACTGCGACGCGCTCGGCGCGCTCGCGGAGAAGTTCGTGCAGAAGGAGTACGAGCCGGGCCAGGTCATCGTGCAGGCGGGCCGCAAGGCCGACCATGTGTACCTGATCGCGCACGGCAAGGTGGAGAAGATCGGCGAGGGGCCGTACGGCGAGGAGTCGGTGCACGGTCTGATGGCCGACGGGGACACCTTCGGTGGCCAGGTGCTCGCCGGGCCGGGGAGGAAGTGGGACTTCACCGCGCGGGCCGCGACCGCCACCACGGTCCTCGCGCTGCCGCTCACCGCCTACAAGGCGGTCGCCGACCGACACGAGGGCCTGCGCACGCATGTGCAGCAGATCAGCTCAAACGGACACCAGAAGACGAACAAGTCCGGCGAGGCCGAGATCGCGCTCAGCTCGGGGCACGTCGGCGAGGCCGTCC
This sequence comes from Streptomyces sp. NPDC048415, assembly GCF_040651675.1. Taxonomy (NCBI): domain Bacteria; kingdom Bacillati; phylum Actinomycetota; class Actinomycetes; order Kitasatosporales; family Streptomycetaceae; genus Streptomyces; species Streptomyces sp. NPDC048415. The sequence continues at coordinate 32,428 of NZ_JBEZKJ010000040.1, forward strand.
TCCAGGGCACCTTCGCGGACTACGAGATGCAGCCGCCCGAGTACGAGCTGAGCGTGGCCCAGACGGTGTTGCGCGTGCACAGCCGGGTCGCCGACCTCTACAACGAGCCGATGAACCAGACGCAGCAGCAGTTGCGGCTGACCATCGAGGCGCTGCGCGAGCGCCAGGAGTACGAGCTGGTCAACAACCAGGACTTCGGGCTGCTCAACAACGCCGACTTCGACCAGCGGATCTCCACCTACTCGGGCCCGCCGACCCCCGACGACCTGGACGAGCTGCTGAGCATGCGGCGCGGCACCCGCTGTATGTTCGCCCACCCGCGCGCGATCGCCGCGTTCGGCCGGGAGTGCAACAAGCGGGGCATCTACTTCGGCGGGATCGAGCTGAACGGCCATCACCTGCCCGCGTGGCGCGGGGTTCCGCTGCTGCCGTGCGGCAAGATCCCGGTCAGCAAGGCCAACACGTCGTCGATCATCGCGATGCGCACGGGTGAGGACGACCAGGGTGTGATCGGCCTGTACCAGACCGGGATCCCGGACGAGGTCGAGCCCGGCCTGAACGTACGGTTCATGGGCATCGACGAGAAGGCGATCATCTCCTACCTGGTCAGCACGTACTATTCCGCGGCGGTGCTCGTGCCGGACGCCCTCGGCATCCTGGAGAACGTCGAGGTCGCCCGGACGAACGGGAGCTGACGGCGGTGTCGTTGATCTCCCGGGTCACCGCGCCTTCGGCCGCCCATGACGTGGCCGGGCTGGTACGGGCGCTGCTGTCGTCGGGCATGTCGGCGCCGGCGCGGCTGCCCGTCCCCGCGAAGGCGGCACGCGGGCCACGGCTGCCGGCCGCTCCGACCGGGTGGGGCACGTCCGCGGCGCGAATCCCTGCCCTGGCGGATGCCGCGCAGTCCATCTCGTCGCCTTCGCCCGCCGCGGTGCGCCCTGCGACCCTCCCCTCGGGACCGACGGGGCTGGGCACCTCGGCCATCCGGCTGCGGACCCCGGAGCCACGCCGGGAACCCGCGCCGGCGGCGGACCCCGCCCCGAACCTGCACTGCCCACCCGCCGTCCGCGACGACCGCGCCCTCGGCGAGAGCGTCACCGAAGGCCTGGTCGCGTGGGCCGAGGAGACCGGGATCTACCCCGGCCAGCTCGACAAGATCCGTAAGGCCGACTTCGGCCGGCTGATCATGCTCGCCCACCCGGAGTCGGACGACCCCGACCGGCTGCTGGCGGCGGCGAAGTGCGCGCTCGCGGAGTGGTCCGTCGACGACCACTACGTGGACGGAGAAGTCGAGGAGGCCCGGCCCGAACTGCTCGGGCAGCGCCTCGCGATCGCCCACTCCGTGATCGACCAGGCGCACCTCCCCCTGGCCTACGCGCCGCAGCTGGAGGAGGTCGTCCAGGCGGACCCCGTCATGCGCGCCCTCCGCTCCAGCCTCGACAACCTCGCCCGGTACGCCACCACCGCGCAGGTGCGCCGGCTCCGCCACGAGCTGGCGATCATGTTCGTCGCGTACAACCAGGAAGGCGTGTGGCATACGACCGAACAGACCCCGCCGGTCTGGGAGTTCCTGATGCACGGGCACGAGAACAGCTTCGTGCCGTGCATGGTGCTGGTCGACGCGGTCGCCGGATACGAGCTGTCGCAGGGCGAGTTCGCCGATCCCCGGGTGCGCCGCGCCTTCACCATGGCGGGCTCGGCGAGCGTGATCGTCAACGACCTCTACTCCATGGGCAAGGAGGACCCCACGGACTTCAGCCTGCCCCGGCTGATCGCCTCCGAGGACCAGTGCTCCCTTCAGGAGGCGGTCGACCGCACCGTCGAGATCCACAACGAACTCATGCACACCTTCGAGGCCGAGGCCGCCGCCCTCGCCGCCGCCGGCTCCCCCGAGCTGCGCCGCTTCCTGGCCGGCATCTGGGCATGGCTCGGCGGCAGCCGGGCATGGCACGCGGGCAGCGCCGGCTACTCCGCCGCCGCCTGACACCCCTCCCCCACTCCTGCAAGGAGGCTGCTGCACCATGCCCGTCACCGACATGGAAATGATCGCCATGGACAAGGTCCTGCGCACCGAATACCAGAAGTCCGTCGCCGACTACTGGAACGCGGAGAAGAACGCGGTCAACCTCCGGCTCGGCGAGGTCGACGACCTCTACCACCACCACCACTACGGCATCGGCGACTACGACCCGTCCGTTCTGGAGGGCCCGGCCGAGACCCGCGAGCAGCGCATGATCGAGGAGATGCACCGCCTGGAGACCGCGCAGGCGGACGTGCTCCTCGACCACCTCGGTCCGGTTTCCCCCGAGGACCATCTGCTCGACGCGGGCTCGGGCCGCGGCGGCACCAGCATCATGGCCAACGCCCGCTTCGGCTGCTCCGTGGACGGCGTCAGCATCTCGAAGCAGCAGGTCGCCTTCGCCAACGAACAGGCCGCGCGGCGCAAGGTGTCCGACAGGGTCCGGTTCCACTTCCGCAACATGCTGGACACGGGCTTCGAGACCGGTTCGCGCCGCGGCATCTGGACGAACGAGACCACGATGTACGTGGATCTCCTCGAGCTCTACGGGGAGTTCTCCCGGCTCCTCGAGCCCGGCGGCCGGTATGTGTGCATCACCGGCTGCTCGAACGATGTCAAGGGCATGCGCTCCAAGGCCGTCAGCAAGATCGACGAGCACTACACGTGCAACATCCACCCCCGCAGCGAGTACTTCAAGGCGATGGCCGCGAACAACCTCGTCCCCATCAACGTCGTCGACCTGACCGCGGCGACGATCCCGTACTGGGAGTTGCGGGCCAAGTCCTCGGTGACCACCGGCATCGAGGAGGCGTTCCTGACCGCGTACAAGGAGGGCAGTTTCCACTATCTGCTGATCGCGGCCGACCGGATCTGACAACGCTGGTGGTCCCCGGCTCGTCCGGGCCTGGGACCACCGGTACATCGAAGGACATGGAGCGAAAACGGACCAGTAGTGGTGACCGGCGCCCACACGGGCCGGGCGCCGGCGCCTGGCTTGGGCGCATGCCGATGCAACCCTGGTTCAACGATGCCCTCATGTGCTTCGACTACCGGGGCGCGGGGCGCGACTGACGGAGGAAGGCGTCGAGCGCGTCGGCCCCCGGAGCGGTGGCGGGACCGGCCACGGTGACGGCCATCGCGGCCGCCGCGTTGGCGCGGCGCGCTGCGGCGGCCGGGGCCAGACCGTGCGCGAGCGCGGCCATGAACACTCCCGTGTGCGCGTCGCCCGCACCATTGAGGTCGACCGGCCGGACGGCGAATCCAGGGATCACGTCGAGCGTGCCGTCGTGGTGCAGGAGACAGCCGTCGGGGCCCGTACGGACCAGGGCGGAGCCGCGCTTGAGACGGGAACGCAGGGCGCCCGCCGCGGCGGCCGGGTCGTCGATTTTGGTGTGCAGCGCGGCCTCTCGGGCATTGCAGCTCCACCAGTCGGCGCGCGCCATGAGCAGCTGCAGGGCGTCCGCCGGGATGTCACGCACCAGCGGTCCCGGGTCCACGATCAGGGTCACGGCCGGGTCGAGTTGGGGCACCCACGCGGTGAGGGCGGCGCGATTGGCCTCGTACAACAGGCCGTAACCGGAGAGGTAGACCAAGTCCTCGCGTTCTGGCCGGAGTTGGGCCAGGTCCGTCGGGCGCAGTGTCGCCTCGGCGCCAGGGCTCGTCACGAAGGTGCGCTCGCCCTCGGCGTCCACCAGGCAGACCACGAAGCCGGTGTCGCGTTCGGGGCGCGGGGCGAGCAGCACGTCGATGCCCTCCTCGCGCAGCGCGGCCCGCGCCCGGTCGCCGAAGGGGCCACTGCCGTGAGCGCCCGCGTAGGTCACCGGCAGGCCCTGGCGGGCGGCGGCGGCCATGACATTGAAGCCGCCGCCCGGTGCGCTGCGGCTACCCGTGGCGACGACGTCACCGCCCCTCTCGGGCAGCGCGGGCACGGTGAGGACCAGGTCCATCATCACGTTGCCCAGGTGCAGAAGCCGCACGCGATCACTGCCGCTCGCGCAGCGTGAGCAGCGCCGTGGCCGTCGCGTCGAGGTCGAGCTTGTTGACCCGGTCCAGGGTGGCCCGCGCATCGGCGGGGAAGGCCCGCACTCCGTGGCAGGCGCCCCCGATCGCGCCCGCCATCGCGGCGATGGTGTCGCAGTCACCGCCGACGGAGGCGGCGAGCAACACCGCCTGCCAGGGATCATTCTGACAGGCCGTCAGTACCGCGAACGCGGCCGGTACGGATTCCTGGGTCGCCAGGCTGGTGCCCACCAACCCGTAGACCCGCTCGCACACGTCCGCCACCGGCAGCCCTCGTACCAGCCCGGTGGCCCACAGGATCCGCTCGGCCACGTCGGCGGCCGCGACCCAGTGTCCCCGTCCGGCCCCGAGGCGGGCCGCGCCGACCGCCGCTTCCACCGCCTGCGGAACCGACGCTCCGTCGAGTCCCGCACTGACCGCCGCCGCGACGGCTGCCGCGCCCGCGAGCGCGACCCCCGTGTTGTGGGTCAGCCTGCTGGCCTCCACCACCCGGTCCACCAGGACGACCGGGTCCGCCGAGGGCACGGCGATGCCCACGGGCGCGATCCGCATCGCCGCGCCGTTGGTGGTGCCGTGGCGGCCGACCTCGTCCACCGGCGTCCCCGCGAGAACCAGTTCCACCGCCCGTGTGGTGGACGGGCCGAGCAGATCGAGCGAGCCGCGGGCTCGCATGTCGTCCTCCCAGGCCACCAGGCGCCGGGCCAGCTCCGCCGCGTCGACGGATCCGTCGCCGTCCAGCAGCAACCGGGCCAGCAGCAGGGCCTGTTCGGTGTCGTCGGTGATCGCACCGGCGGGCATCCCGGCGGCCAGGGGGTGGTCCGGCGCGGCGGCCTGGAACCCGGTCAGGACCGGCCCGTACCGGGCGATGATCTGCGGGCGGGACAGCATCTGCGTCGGCATGCCGAGGGCGTCGCCGAGCGCGAGCCCGTAGAGGGCTCCGGTGGCGCGGCTGTGGACGGTAGGGCTCATGGGTGCCTTCGGGTGGTGGGGTCAGCCGAACTCGAGGGACAGCTGGAAGTGCTCGGGGTCGAGCAGGCTGACGACATGTTCGACGAAGGAGCCGTCGGCCGCGCGGCTCGTGCGCCGCGTGTCGAGGAACCAGTCGCCCGGCGTCCGGCGCAGCACCTCCGCCTCCAGCGCGTCGATCCGCCGCCCGGCCAAGCGCTGCTCGCCGTGGTCGGGGCGCAGTCCGGCCCGCCGCAACACCTCGGTGAGCGAGAGGTCGCCGAGACCATTGCCCGGCAGGTCCCGCACACCGGGAACGGACGGCAGAAAGCTGCGTTCGTACGAGATCACGGAGCCGTCCGCGACGAGTTCGCGCGTCCGCTCGACCCGTATGAACCTCGGTGTCACCAGGGCGAGTTGATGGGCCAGTTCCTGGTCGTGGACCTCTTCGACAGCGAGGGTCCGCACCCGTGTGTCGATGCCCTGGACGGCCAGGGCGTGGGCCCAGCCGAACCGGTCGTCCAGTGGGCGGCCGTCGAAGAGGACGTAGGAGCCCTTGCCCGTGCGGGTGGCGATCAGACCCGCCTCGTTCAGCTCCGCGAGCGCGGCCCGCACCGTGGTGCGGCTGACGCCGAAGCGCTGGGCCAGGGCGTGTTCGCCCGGCAACTGCTCCCCCGTCGAGCGGTGTCCGTCACGGATCTCCTTGGCGAGCACCTCGGTGATCCGCTGGTGTTTGAGCGGGACGGCGGTCATTGCGTGCTCCCGGCGAGCACGTCGTCCACGGTGACGACGCGGATCAACGGCCGGTACAGGTCCATCACCTGGAGGGCCTTGATGTGCGAGTCGTCGTCGACACCCGCGCAGGCGTCGGCCGCCACCAGCACCTCGACTCCCGCGTCCGCGGCGGCAAGGGCGGTGGACAGCACACAGCAGTCCGTGCTGACTCCGGCCAGCACCAGCCGCCCTTCGGCGCCGACTCGCTCGGCCAGCTCCGGCGTCCACTTGCCGAAAGTGGTGGCGTCCACCAAGTGCCCAGCGGACGCCGCGAACTCGTCCGTCAGCTCCCACAGCCGGTCCCCCGGCGGCCTCCGCGCGAAGGGCCACTGGTCGTAGTGCGCGCGCCAGGAGCCGACGGGGTTTTCGGGCGCGAGGAAGCGGGTGAAGGTGACGCGGTCTTCGAAGGCCGGCAGCAGTCGCCGTACGCCGTCGGCCGCCTCGCCGAAGCGAGGGGTGGCCCAGGGACTGTCGGGCTCCGCGAAGACGCGCTGCATGTCGATGACGGCGAGCCGGCCCTTGGATGCCTCTGTGCTCATGTGCTGAGCATCTCCTCACTCGCCGTCGGGCTCGGGGCCTGCTCCTCCTGGGTCCGCACCCGGCCGCGGTCCAGACCCAGCGTGCCGAGGAAGCCGATGGCGAGCGCCAGCAGGACGCCCAGGTTGGCGTAGGCCCAGTCGCCCGTCTTGCCGCCGAGTCCGAAGGGGCCGAGCAGATAGCCCTGCCACTCCAGCCAGCTCGCGGCCGAGTTGGTGACCAGGCCCCAGCCGAGCGCGGTGGCCAGCAGGGTGAGCAGCAGCGGCTGGAGCGGGACGTCGCCGTACCGGCCACGCCTACGGAACAGATCAACTTCGTCGTAGTCGCGTCGGCGCATCGCCAGGTCGGCGAGCATCACCCCGCACCAGGCGGCCACGGGGACGCCCAGTGTGGTGAGGAAGCCGATGAACTGGCCCAGGAAGTTGTCGGTGAAGAAGACGATGTAGACGGAGCCGGCGATCATCAGGGCGCCGTCGACGAGCGCCGCCAGATAGCGGGGCACGCGCAGACCGGCGGACAGCAGCGCCAGTCCGGACGAGTAGATGTCCAGGACCGCGCCGCCGACCAGTCCCAGCACGGCGACCACCGCGAAGGGGACCAGGAACCAGGTGGGCAGGATGGTGGTCAGCGCGCCGATCGGGTCGATGGCGACGGCCTTGCTGAGGTCGCCGGAGGAACCCGCGAGAAGTAGTCCGAAGACCAGGAGCAGCAGTGGCGCCACCGAGGCGCCGAAGGTGGTCCAGCCGATCACGCCCCGGCTGGAGGAGGAGCGCGGCAGATAGCGCGAGTAGTCGGCGGCGGCGTTGACCCAGCCGAGCCCGAAGCCGGTCATCATGAAGACCAGCGCGCCGATGAACTCCTGCGCGGAACCCGCGGGTACCGCGCTGACGGTGTGCCAGTGGATGTGGTCGGCGACCAGCGCGATGTAGACGACCGTGAGGACACCGGTGACCACGGTGATCACCGTCTGCAGGCGCATGATCAGGTCGAAGCCCATCACCCCGCCGATCACGGTCAGCGCGCCGACCAGGATCAGGGCGATCACCTTGGTCTCGGTGCCGCCGCCCCAGCCGAGCCGGTCGAAGACCGTCGCCGTGGCCATGGTCGCGAGCGCCGTGAGCACGGTCTCCCAGCCGACGGTCAGCATCCACGAGATCACTGAGGGCAGCCGGTTGCCCCGTACGCCGTACGCCGCCCTGCTGAGCACCATCGTCGGCGCGGAGCCCCGCTTGCCCGCGACCGCGATGAAGCCGCAGAGCAGGAAGGAGAAGACGATGCCGATCACTCCGGCGGCCAGCGCCTGCCAGAAGGAGATGCCGAAGCCGAGCGCGAAGGCGCCGTAACTGAGGCCCAGGATCGAGACATTGGCCCCGAACCAGGGCCAGAACAGCGTGCTCGGGGTGCCCTTGCGCTCGGTGTGGCCGATCACGTCGAGCCCGTGCGTCTCCACCTGGAGCTGCCGGCCCGCGGGTCTGTTGTCGAGGGGAACCGGGGAATCTGCCATCGTCGACCTACCTGTCCAGACGTGTTCAGTGGAGGCTAGGTCGGCCCGCCCCGGACCGTCAAGGGAGGCGGGCGAACGGGACGCGGGTCCGCGGAGGCCGAGATTCCCCCGAGCCACGATGAGAAGCTGGGCTCGAACCGGCGTACTGAAGGTCGAGGGGACCAGCCGCCGAGCCCTTCCCTACCGGAGGTACCTCACCCGTGACCATCACCAAGTCAGCTCCGCCCCCGGTCGACCGGCGCGACGCGGACGACCGGCAGGGGCGGCGGGGCTGGCAGTTCAACTCGCCGCTCGTCCTGACGATGCTGCTGCTCCTGGTGGTCGCGCTGCAGGGGCCGGTCCGACGGGCGTTGTCCGCGCCGGTGATGCAGAGCTGGATGACCGTGTTCGTCGCGGTGGTGATCCAGGCCCTGCCCTTCCTCGTCCTCGGGGTGCTGCTGTCGGCGGTCATCGCGGTGTTCGTCCCGCCGTCCTTCTTCGCCCGCGCGCTCCCGAACCGGCCCGCGCTCGCGGTACCGGTCGCCGGGATCGCCGGGGCGATCCTGCCCGGCTGCGAGTGCGCGTCCGTGCCAGTGGCCGGGGCGCTGGTGCGCCGGGGTGTCACGCCCGCCGCGGCGCTGGCGTTTCTGCTGTCCGCGCCGGCGATCAACCCGATCGTGCTGACCGCCACCGCCGTCGCGTTCCCCCGTGATCCGGAGATGGTCCTCGCCCGGTTCGTGGCGAGCCTGCTCGTGGCGTGCGTGATGGGGTGGCTGTGGCAACGCCTCGGCCGCACCGACTGGCTGCGTCCACCGGCTCGCCCCGCCCACGACGGGCTGGGCAAGGGCGCCGCGTTCTGGGGCTCCGTACGGCATGACGTGATGCACGCGGGAGGATTCCTGGTCGTCGGCGCGATGGCCGCGGCCACGCTCAAGGCCGTCGTTCCGGCGAGTTGGCTGCAGGCCGCGGCCGGCAACCCCGTCGTGTCGGTCCTCGCTCTGGCGATTCTCGCCGTGCTGTTGTCGATCTGCTCGGAGGCCGACGCGTTCGTGGTCGCGTCGCTGTCCCAGTTCTCGCTGACCGCACGGCTGGCGTTCCTCGTCGTCGGGCCGATGATCGACCTGAAGCTGTTCGCCATGCAGGTCGGCACCTTCGGCCGCGGATTCGCGCTGCGGTTCGCCCCCGCCACCTTCGCCCTCGCGATCCTCATGTCGGTCCTGGTCGGGGCGGTGCTGCTGTGAACCGGCAGGCGCAGGCAGCCGTACTCTTCCTCGTCGGCGCGGCGGTGCTGCACGCGGGCGCCACCGATCTCTATCTGCGGTACGTCAAGGCCGGGTTGCGGCCCCTGCTTCTCGGGGCGGGCGTCGTGCTGATCGTCGCGGCCTTGGCCACGGTCTGGTACGAGGTTCGCGGGCACCGGCACGCCGAGGCAGAAGCCCAGGGGGCCGGTCACGAACACGGGCACGCCCACCGTGAACCGCGTATCTCCTGGCTCCTCGTCCTCCCCCTGCTCGCCCTCATCCTGGTCGCCCCGCCCGCCCTGGGCTCCTACAGCGCCATGCGCACGGGTACGGCTCTGCAGGCGCCCTTCGGTTACGCCGCTCTGCCCGCCGGTAACCCACTCCCGCTCAGCCTGGTCGACTACGCCGGCCGGGCGGCGTACGACCACGGGCGCTCTCTCGGCGACCGGCGGATCAAGATCACCGGTTTCGTCGCCCTCGACCGCGGCGGCACGCCGTATCTGGTGCGCATGGCCCTCAACTGCTGCGCCGCCGACGCCCAGCCCGTCAAGATCGGGCTGACCGGGCACATCCCGCCCGTCCTCCAGCCCGACACATGGCTCGAGGTCACCGGCACCTACACCGGTAAGCGCACCAAGGATCCCGTCAACGGCGGCATCATCCCGTTCTTCGACGTCAGCGGGGCACGGCCCGTCCCGACACCGCACGATCCGTACGACGAGAGCTGGAACAACTGAGCGCGCGCACTCAGCCCTGCTCGAAGTGGCTGGGCCGCCCGTACCGGTGGACCAGGCGGCCCAGCTGTGCGGCTCGGGCGTGAGGCATGAGGGTCCACGTGCCGTCGGCGCGGTGGAGGGCCGCCGAGTGCCACGGGGTGGTCCAGGCGTCGGGGGCGTCGAGGAGGCGGATGCCGAACTTGGCGGCGCCGGCGGGCTGGGGGTGGATGGACAGGCGTACGGCGCGGGGGTGGTGGTCGGCGATCAGGTCGCCCCAGGCACGGCTGCGCTGGATGACGCCGTACGCGCGCTGTCGGCACTCCCGTTGCAGAGCGGACCGGGTGCCGGTGAAGCCGGCGGTGTCCTCGACGAGGAAACGGGTGATGCCTCGGTACAGGGCGAGGGGGTGGCCGCCCGCGTGGACCTCGGTGCGCAGGGCGTCCACGGTGGGGGCGTAGTGGTCGTGGATATGGGTGCGTTTGGTGGCGTGCGGGAGATCGCCGAGTACGTCGCGCAGGTCGAAGACGGAGAGCCGGTCCAGGCCCAACACACCGATGATTCCGCGCAGTTCGTCGGCGTAAGCGTCTATGTGGGTGTCGGACACATGGATGAGGTCGCCGAAGACGTGGCCGTCGGAGCAGATGACGATGCGGGCGCCGGGCGGATGGATCCGCTCGATGTCGATGCAGAGGGAGTTCAGAAAGCGAAGGGAGAGGCGCTCTCCCTGGTCGGGGAGGTGGCCGAGGACCTTGGCGGGGTTGGGGGACTTGCAGGGGAAGCCGGGGAGGGTGAACACGATGGGCGTGGCTTCCCGGACGAAGTCGGCGATCTGGCGGAGCTGGTGCGGGAACGCCTCCGCCGGCGCGGGAGACGGACCGGTCGTGCGGTGGTGCGTCAGCAGCAGGTTCAGGATCGAGGCGCTGATGGCCGTGGGACTGCTCTCCAGTGCGGTGCCGGGCAGCATGTCGCTCCTTCGTGAGGGCATGTCGGCATGGCGCCCTGGCGGAGGGCCGGGCGCCGTCAGGCGGGCGGGTGGGTGTCGGCCGGGGCCGGATCGGACAGCGGCTGCCGATCCGGTCAGCCGGGCGTCAGAGGCGGCGGTCGTAACCGACGGGCAGATGGTTGGTGCCGCGGCCGAGCACGGACGGGATCCACTCGATGTCCTCGTCCGCGATGGCGAGGCGCAGGCCGGGCAGGCGTGCGAGCAGCGTGCCCAGGGCGACCTGGAGTTCGGCGCGGGCGAGGGCGGCGCCGGGGCAGAAGTGGATGCCGTGGCCGAAGGCGAGATGCGGGTTCGGCATGCGGTCGAGGTCGAGGGTGTCGGGGTCCTCGAAGCGGCGCGGGTCGCGGTTGGCGGCGCACAGGGAGACGATCACGGAGTCGCCGGCCGGGATCTCGGTGCCGTACAGATCGCTGTCTTCGGCGAAGAAGCGCCAGGTGGTGAGTTCGAAGGCGCTGTCGTAGCGCAGGAGTTCCTCGACCGCGCGGGGCAGGAGGTCGGGTTGGTCACGGAGCCGGGTGAGTTGGTCGGGGTGGCGGAGCAGGGCGATCAGGGCGGTGGTGATCTGGTTGGTGACCGGCTCCTGTCCCGCGACGAGGAGCTGGAAGATCATGGAGTCCAGCTCTTCCTGGGTCAGTTCGCGGCGGTCGCGGGCCACGACCAGACGGCTGAGCAGGTCGTCGTCCCCGTGTTCGCGCTTGTGGGCGACGACCTCGGCTATGTAGCTCTGCAGGCCGTGCAGACGGTTCTCGTAGAGGGGCCGGGCCGGGTCGGTGGGGCCGACCGGCTGGACGACTTTGCCCCAGTCGCGGTCGAAGCGGCCCGCCAGGTCGGCCGGGAGGCCGATGGTCTCGGCGAGGGCCTGGAAGGGGAAGTGGGCGGCGAAGCCGGAGACCAGATCGGTGGGGCCTGCGTGGGGCAGGGTGTCGACGAGAGCGTCGGCCAGTTCCTGGAAACGGGGCCGCAACGCGTCGACGCGGCGCGGTGCGAACGCGTCCGAGACGAAGCGGCGCATGCGGGTGTGCTGGGGCGGGTCCTGATGGAGGAGATGGACCTGGAGCTGGGAGTGCTGGGGTTCGGGCATGATCGAGGCGCGGGCCCGCCAGCGGTCGTTGCCCCGGTCGTGGTTCTTGCCCAGCCGGTCGTCGTTCAGGGCGGAGTGGGCCGCTTTGTAGCCGGTGACGAGCCAGGCCTGAACGCCGCTGGGAAAGAGGACCCGGTGGACCGGGCCGCCGTCGCGCATCTGCTCGTACAGCGGGTAGGGGTTGCTCTTGTACGGGCAGCCCATCAGCGGAACCGGGTCGGGCAAGGCGGCCTTCGCGGCGGGCAGGGGCTCCTGAACGGTCATGGAAGCGCTCCTCAGAGGGCGAGTTCGGGCTGGTGGTGCTCCAGCCACAGGGCGAGGTCGACGACGCGTTCGAGGCGGAGCCGGTGGCCCCACTCCAGTTGGTCGGGCGGCGTGTCGAGGCAGGGCTTGACGCGGGTCTCGTCGGCGAGGTCGCGGACCCGGCCGCCGTACGCGTCGAGCGCGTCGCGGGCCATGTTCTGCAGGCCGCGGTTGTAGTCGGGGTGGTGGGTGGCCGGGTAGTGGTTCTTGGGGCGGTGCAGTACGGAGTCGGGGGCGAGAGTGGCGCCCGCGGCACGCAGCAGACTCTTCTCCCGGCCGTCGAAGCTCTTCAGCGCCCACGGGATGCTGAAGGCGTACTCGACGAGGCGGTGGTCGCAGTAGGGGACGCGGACCTCCAGGCCCTGCGCCATGCTCAACCGGTCCTTGCGGTGCAGGAGTTGGCGCAGCCAGCGGGTCAGGGACAGGTGCTGCATCTCGCGTTGCCGGTGTTCGGTGGGAGTCTCGTCGTCGAGGTGCGGTACGGCGGCGAGCGCGTCGCGGTAGGTGTCGTCGCGGAACTCGCCGATGCGCAGGCCGAGTTCGGGGTTCAGCGGCATGGCGGCCTCGTCGCCGGTGACCAGCAGCCAGGGGAAGGTGGCGGCGGCGAGCGCCTTGGGATGGTGGAACCAGGGGTAGCCGCCGAAGACCTCGTCCGCCGCCTCGCCGGACAGGGCGACGGTGGAGTGCCGCCGTATCTCGCCGAAGAGCAGGTACAGCGAGGTGTCCATGTCGCCGACGCCGATCGGCGAGTCGCGGGCCACGACCACCGCTCGGCGGTGTTCGGGGTCGAGCAGCGCGAGCGGGTCCAGGACGACCGTGCTGTGGTCGGTGCCGATGAACGCGCCCGCCTCGATGGCATACGGGGTGTCGTGGCCGGTGCGCAGCACATCCCCGGTGAACCGCTCGGCCTGGTCGCTGTAGTCGACGGCGTACGACCGGATGCGGGCGTCGGGGCCTTCGCGCAGCCGGAGTTCGTCGGCGAGCAGGGCGGTCAGGACGGTGGAGTCGATGCCGCCGGACAGCAGGCTGCACAGCGGTACGTCCGCTTCGAGCTGGCCACGGGCTGCCGTGCTGACGAGGTCGTGGACACGTGCGATCGTGGTGTCCCGGTCGTCGTCATGGGCGGTGGCCTCCAGCTGCCAGTAACGGCGTTCGCGGATGCCGCCGCGGTCCATGACGAGCTGGCCGCCTGGTTCGACCTCCCGTACCCCGGACCACACGGTCGGCCCGGTGTTGAACAGCAGGCTGTACGCCTCCCGCAGCCCCTCGGCGTCCACCCGGGGCCGTATCTCGGGGTGGACGAAGAGGGCTTTGGGCTCGGAGGCGAAGGCCAGGCCGCCGTCGACGGCCGCCCAGAACAGCGGCTTGACGCCGAGCCGGTCGCGGACCAGCAGCAGCCGCTGCTCACGTTCGTCCCAGACGGCGAAGGCGAACATGCCGTCCAGGTGCTCGGCCAGCCGCTCACCCCATTCGGCGTACGCGCGCAGCACCACCTCGGTGTCGCTGCGGGTGCGGAACGCATGCCCCAACTGCCCCAGGCGGGCGCGGAGTTCGTGATGGTTGTAGATCTCGCCGCTGTAGCTGAGCACGGCGGCCGGGTCGGCCATGGGCTGGACGCCGCCCGCGATGTCGATGACGGCGAGGCGCCGATGGCCGATGGCCGCGTGCCGACCGAGCCAGAAGCCTCCCGCGTCGGGACCGCGCGCGGTGAGGGTGGCGGTCATGGCCTCGATGACTGGGGCCTGGGTGCGGGCGTCGCTGTGGAAGGACGCCCAGCCGGTGATTCCGCACATGTCGGGCACGACTCCTGGGTCAGGGGTGGGCGGCTGACGCCGCGTCGGTGGTCTTCTCGGGGAGCGGCACGGGGCCACGCGCGGGCAGGGCAAGCAGAGGTACGGCGAGACAGGCGGCCGTGGCGGCGAGCGCGAGTCCGGCCCGTACGCCGCCCTCCGCTCCCGCCACTCCCCAGGCCGCGGTGGCCAGCGCCGGGCCGAGCGTGAAGCCGAGGCCCCGGGCGAGCTGCACGGCGGACCCGACGGTGGCGGTCTGTCCCGGTGGGGCGGCGCCCATGACGAGGGCCTGCGTCGGGCCGCCGTTCAGCCCCATGCCGATTCCGGCCACCGCGAGCCGCCAGGCAACGTCGGGCGGTGCCCAGCCGTCGCCGAGCGGCACCAGGAGCAGCAGGCCGGCGGCGGTGAGCGCGGCGCCCGTGACCGCGACGGTTCGGGCCCCGTACCGGTCGGCGAGACGTCCGCCGACCGGTCCGGCCAGGCCCATGCCGAGCGGGAAGGCGAGCACGGTCAGGCCGGTCGTGGTGGCGCTGACGCCGTCGTCGCGCTGGAGGTGCAGGGCGACGACGTAGTGCGTCGCGGCGAATCCGGCCGCCAGCGCCAGGACGGCGCCGTGCGCCCGGTACAGCCCTGACGCCCGCAGCACGCCGGTGACCGGACGGCCGCCGGGCCCGCGCAGCCACCACCACAGCGGTGGTACGGCGGCCACCGCGAGCAGCAGCCACGAGGCGTCGTCGGACGCCAGGGTCAGAGCCAGCAGCAGCACCGTCACTCCGGTGGCCACCAGCAGCGCATCGGCCATCGACCGCTGGTCGGGCCCGCGCAGCCGGCCGTCCTTGGGCATCGCCCGCCAGGCGAGGGCGAGCGCCAGAAGACAGACCGGAATCTTGACGAGGAACACCGCCCGCCATCCCAGATGGTCCAGCAACAGTCCACCGACCGCGGGACCGGTCACCGCGCCGAGTGGCCCGAGTGTCGCCGGCACGCTCATCGCCCGGCCGCGCAGCTCGGGTCGTACGGACCGGATCGCCAGCACGGGCATCAGCACGAACAGCACGGCGCCGAAGGCCCCTTGGACGAACCGGGCGGCGATCAGCCAAGCCGCCCAGGGGGAGACGGCGGCAGCGGCGCTGCACAGCGCGAATCCGCCGGTCGCGCTCAGCAGCGCGGCCCGCATGCCTGTCCTGTCCAGCCACCGGCCTACCGGCAACAGCAGTGCGACGACAGGGAGTTGGTAGCCCAGCACGGCCCACTGGGCCGTGGCCGCCGACACACGAAGACCCCGGGAGATGTCCGCCAGCGCCACGTTCACGATGTTCATGTCGAGCATCGCCACGAACGACAGCGCGCCCGCCACGGCCACCAGGAGCCAGCGGTCCTCGGCCGCGGATATGTGACCGGGCCGTTCCTCGCCGGAACCGTGGTCCGTCACCTTCCGCCCCTCCCCCTCGCGAGTGGGCTGCCGGACAGCAGCCTCGTCCCACAAGTCGGCGCGGGGCGGGGGTGAGTTCCCGCTCGTGCTCAAGATCCGGAACTCGCGGCGGCCGTGTCCTCCTCCACCGTCCCGTCCGCCGGTGCCCGGTGGTCGAAGGCGATCAGCGGATCACCGGTCAGCGGGTGGTCCACCACGGCCGCGCGCACGCCGAACACCTCCGCCAGCAGGGCGGGGGTGAGGACCTCGCGCGGCGGCCCCGAGGCGGCCACGGTGCCGTCGTGCAGGACGTGCAGCCGGTCGCAGACGGAGGCGGCGGCGTTGAGATCGTGCAGCGACACCAGGGTCGTACGTCTCCCGGCTCGGAGCAGGGCGAGAAGCTCCACCTGATGGCGTACGTCGAGATGGTTGGTCGGCTCGTCGAGGACCAGGACGTCCGGGTTCTGCGCGAAGGCACGGGCCAGCAGGACGCGTTGGCGTTCGCCGCCGGACAGCTCGGTGAAGCGGCGTCCGGTGTGGCTCGCCATGCCGGCGTCCGCGAGGGCCTGGGCGATGATCTCCCGGTCGGTGGCGTCCTCTCCGGCGAACGCCCGCTTGTAGGGGGTGCGGCCCATCGCGACGACCTCGCGCACGGTCAGCTCGAAGTCGCCGCCGCGCTCCTGCGGCAGGGCGGCGACATGGCGCGCCGTCTGTACCGGAGTGAGGTCGCGCAGGTCGGTGCCGGACAGCAGTACCCGCCCGGCCGAGGGCCGCAGATGCCGGTACACCGCACGGAGCAGCGTGGACTTGCCGCTGCCGTTCGGCCCGACCAGGCCCGTGATCTCGCCCTCGGCAGCGAACAGACGCGCACCCGCCAGGACCGTACGGCCGGTGTACGCGACGTGCAGATCCTCGATGTCGATCCTCAACTGCCGCTCCCCAGCCGTCGGTCCAGCAGATACAGCAGCGCGGGAGCGCCGATCAACGAGGTGACCACGCCGACCGGAAGCTCCTGCGTGTCCATGGCCGTACGGCACACGATGTCGACGACGACCAGCAGGAGTGCGCCGAACAGCGCGGAGACGGGAAGGAGGCGTCGGTGGTCGCCGCCCACCACCAATCGGCAGGCGTGCGGCACCATCAGGCCGACGAAGGCGATGGCGCCGGAGACGGCGACCAGGACGCCGGTGAGCACGCTCGTCACCAGGAACAGCTCCCTGCGCAGTCGTACGACGTCGATGCCGAGCCCGGCGGCCGTCTCGTCGCCCATCAGCAGGGCGTTGAGCCCTCGGGCGCGGGCCTGGAGCAGGAGGAGTGCGGCCGGGACCGTCAGCGCCGGGACGGCGAGCAGCGGCCAGTTCGCGCCGCTCAGGCTGCCCATGAGCCAGAAGAGCACGCTGTGGGTCTGCTGCTCGTCCCCGGCCTGGAGCACGAGATAGCTGGTGAAGCCGGACAGGAACTGGCCGATCGCCACTCCGGCCAGGACGAGGCGCAAGGGTGCGAATCCCCCTCCGCGCCGGGCCACCGCCCACACCAGGGCAAAGGTCAGCAGGGCCCCGGCGAACGCCGCTCCGGACAGGCCGAGTCCGAGCGTTCCGCCCGCACCCGCGCCGAGCGCGATCGCGGCGACCGCGCCGAGGGAGGCCCCGTTGGAGATGCCCAGCAGGTACGGGTCGGCGAGCGGGTTGCGCACGAGCGCCTGCACCGCCGTGCCCACCACGCCGAGTCCGGCGCCGACGAGCGCGGCGAGCAGGGCGCGCGGGACGCGCAGTTGCCAGACGATCAGGTCGTTCGTGCCTGGCCGTGCCGCTTGTCCCGACAGTCTCCGCCACACCACGCCCCACACCTCGGCGGGCGGGATGGACGTCGAGCCCCAGGACACCGCCGCGGTGAGGGCCGCGAGGAGCGCCACGCCGAGGATCACCGTCAGCGGCCCGGCGGACAGGGTTCGCGCGTCGGTGCTCTCCCGGCGACGCGACGCGGACAGTGCAGGGAACACCGTCAGCCGACCTTGCCGGGGTAGAGGGTCTTGGCGATCTGCTGGACCGTGTCGGCGTTGGTGACGCCCGCGATGGTGGTCTGTTCGGAGCCGATGCGCAGGAAGTGGCCGTCCTTGACTGCCTTCAGGCCTTTGGTCGCCGCGTTGGTCCTCAGCCACTTCTCGGCCCCGTCGAACGCCTTCTTGTTCGCGGCCTCGCTGCCCCGGTTGCGTACGCCCAGCTGGATCCAGTCCGGGTTCTTGGAGATCACGTCCTCCCAGCCGACCTGCTGGTAGTCACCGTCGCAGTCGGCGAAGGCGTTGCGGGCCCCGGCCAGGGTGATGACGGCGTTGGCGACTTGCCGGTTGCACACGACCGAGGGCTGCTTGGTGCCGGCGTCGTAGTCGAAGAAGAAGTACGTGGGCCGCTTGCTCCGCGCCGTGCCGCCGACGGCTGTCTGGACGGCGTCCACCTTCTTCTTCATGCCCGCGACGAGTTCCTTCGCCTTCGCGCCGGTGCCGGTGACCGCGCCGAGCGAGGTGATGTCGTCCTCGACGGCGGACAGGTCGGGCACCGGGCTCTTGAGCGTCGATGCGCAGGCGGTGGACTTCAGGTAGATGTGCTTGATGCCGGCCGCCTTGTACTCGGCTTCGGTCGGCGCGTCCCCCGCCGCGCCGCCCATGCCGCCCATCGACGCGAAGGTGTCGAGGTACAGGTCGGCGCCGGAGCCGAGGAGCTTCTCCTTGGGGATCACCGCCCGACCGAGGACCGTGACCTTCTGGGCCCGCGCGTCCAGGGCTGCGGGCAGGGTGCCCTTGCCGGGCGGGAAGCCGGTGCCGATCACCTCGTCCCCGGCGCCCAGGCGCAACAGCAGCTCCAGACTGGAGGCGTTGCTGGTGACGATCTTCTTCGGGGCGGCGGCGAAGGTGGTCTTGGCACCCGCGCAGTCAGTGACGGTCACGGGGTAACCGTCCGAGACGGACTTCGCGGCCGTGTCGCCGCTCGCGGAATCCTTCGCCCCTCCGCCGCAGCCCGCCGCGAGCAGGCCCAGCACCGCGGCCGTCGTACCGCACCACACGCGAGAACGCATCGAAACTCTCCAGGATCCACTCGGTGCACGGGCGGACCTCTGCCGCCCGCTCCAGTAGTCGGCGCGAACGTCGGGTGAGTTCCCGGGAATTGGGGCGCGCGCGGTCGGCGGGACCCCGGGAGGATCACCGCGGCGCCTCCGACCGCGCGGGCAGCCTGCCCTGGGGTTAAGCCGAAGGGGTGTCGGTGTCCCCCGCGTTCGGCGGACACCGACACCCCTTCCGTCAGGCCGCGAGCGCGGCCCGAGCGGCGACCGTCGACCGCGAACCGCAGGCCGTTCCCGCCGCTGGGTCAACCGGGCCGGCTGCGTCGGCTTCGGCGAGCAGAGCGATGAGTGTCGCCCGGGCCCGCGCCACACGGGAGCGGACCGTCCCGATGGGACAGTCGCTGATCTCGGCGGCCTCCGCGTAGGGCAGCCCCATCAACTGGGTGAGGACGAACGCCTCGCGGCGCTCGTCGGGCAGCGCGGCGAGCAGGTCCAGGAGCGCTATGCCGTCGTCGAAGCCGGGCACGTCGCGCGGCTGGGCGAGCTCCACCGCCAGCTGCCAGTCCCGGGTGTCGCTCACTCGTGGCCGGGCGGCGGCGTGCCGGAAGCTGTCGATCACCGCACGGCGGGCGATGGACATCAGCCAGGCGCGGGCCGAGGAACGTCCCTCGAACCGGTGCAGGCTGCCGAGCGCCCGCAGGAACGTGTCCTGGGCCAGGTCGTCGGCGGCCTGTGGGTCCGCGCTGAGGTGGGCGACGTAGCGCAGGACGTCGCGGTGCAGGGCGCCGACGAAACGCGAGACGGCGTCCGGGTCGCCGCCGCGGGCGGCCAGCGCCCAAGCGGTGATCGACTCGTCGATCGATGGCGTCTTCTCGCTTGTGTCACGCGAGGTGGGCGGGGCAGAAGTGATCACCAGGTGTCCTTCTCGGGTCATCCGGATCCGGACCGGCGCGACGGCGCGAGGGTCCGGTGTGGGGTACGGCCGTACGCGGAGGTACGGGCGAAGCCCGAGGCACACACAGGCGCCTCGGGGAGCCGGCTGTCTCAGACGACAGCGGCCCGGGCCGGAGGACCCCGAGAGGTGATCGCATGAACGAGAAGGAGTCGGCGCGGTGCCCGCTCCGAGCGGGTGCGCCGTACCCGGATGCGGGGGCGGTGCTCGGGCGTGGGCAGGGCCAGCATCATCCGCAGCGGCGCGGCCAGCCAACCGGCCACGGCCCGCAGGATGCGGAACACGGCGCGCTCACCGTGGGCGAGCCACAACCCGCACAGCAGCGCTGCCAGGAGGTGGGCGGCGAGCATGCCGAACGACGAGGTGCCGCTCATGTCATGGCCCAGGTGACTCGCGCCGCCCATGTGCCCCATGTCCATGGAGTCCATGGACATGGCGCTCATGTCGTGGCCCGTGGTGTCCATGTCCATGGACACCATCGGCATGGCGGCCCCGCCGACCGTGCTTGAGGCCGCCGGGGAGGCGGCCGCCTGGGCGAGCTCGAAGGCCGAGTGGAGGACGGTCTGCGCGACGACCACCACGGTCACGATCAGGGGCAGTCCGCGCTCCCGGCCGGCCAGACACCAGCCCGCGGCGCCGGTCACCGCGACCGAGGCGCCCAGAACCCACCAGGGCACCGAACTGCCGGACATCATCACGTGGCCCAGGGCGGCGAGCAGCACACAGACGGCCGCGAACACCGCGGCCCGTACCGTGCGAGAACACCACCCAGCAGTCATGACGGCCCTCATCCTTGCATCCGAGGTTTGATCGTCATGGAGGGGTACGGAAATCGGCGGGGCGACCGACTCAATCCGGCACCTGTGATCCAGAGCACGGAATGGCGCGGGAACTCCTCGCGGGTCCGGCCCGACTTCTGAAGGGGACGGGGACTCCCTCACCGCTTCAGTGGTCGTCGTCCCCGGCGCTCCCGGACTCCGCGAGATGCTCGATGTGGAGTTCGGCGAGCTTCCTGGGCCAGCGACCTCGGCGGGAGCTCCGGTGCCGAACCACATTCCCGGGAAGTCGGCCCGAGTGAGACGCATCGCTGCGTGTGCGCTCGCGGAAGGCACCGCCTACCGTCGTACGGTTCACAGCCCGTTCCCGCTCGGGTGGACCACGACCGCCAGCACCCTGATCCGCCCGCCGCGCTGGAAGTGCAGCGTGAACGGCACGAGGTCGCCGGCGGCCCACCCCGCCTGCGCCCGCATCGTGACGTCCAAGCCGTGCGGGGACATGGTCAGGCTGCCGCGGGCCGGGACGGTGGCCGCGTCGACCGGTTCCCGGTACGCCGCCCCGTCTCCGGTCGTACGGTGACGGCTGAGCGCGATGTCGCCTCCGAGGGCGGACGAGGTGACCCGCACCAACTTGTCCTCCGCGCCGCCGGAGTTGGAGATCCGGAAGAACGCGGCGGTCTCCTGGGTGTCCCCGTACGGGAGGAAGACGCGCCCGGACGTGGCCTCTATCCGGGCCGGACTGCCCGCGCTGCCCGAGCCGGTCCAGGTGGTCAGGGCGCCGAGAGCGACACCGCACGCGGCGACGGGCGCGAGCGCGGCGAGCAGCGTGTCGGTGAGCCGGCGGCGGGACGGCCGCCAGACATGTGCGGTCATCGTGTATGCCCCCGGACAGGCGACGGCTGCCAGGCCCGCAGCCGCAGGCTGTTGCCGACGACGAGGACCGAACTCACCGACATCGCCGCCGCGGCCACCATCGGACTGAGCAGCCCCACCATGGCGAGCGGCACGGTCACGACGTTGTAGCCGAAGGCCCACAGAAGGTTCGCGCGGATCGTGCCCAGGGTGCGCCGGGCGAGCCGCACCGCGTCCCCCAGGGCTTCGATGTCGCCGCGCACCAGCGTCACATCGGCGGCCCCGATGGCCGCGTCCGTCCCCGTGCCCATGGCGATGCCGAGGTCGGCACCGGCCAGCGCGGCCGCGTCGTTCACGCCGTCCCCCACGAACGCGACCCGGCGGCCTTCCTCCTTCAACTCCCGTACGAGGTCGGCCTTGTCCTCGGGAGTGCGGCGGGCGTGCACCTCCTCGATCCCGAGGGCGGCCGCGACGGCCCGGGCCGGCGCCTCCCGGTCCCCGGTGGCCAGCACCGCTCGCACACCCAGGCGCCGCAGCCCGTCCACCGCGCGGTAACTCCCGGGACGTACGACGTCGCCGACCTCGATCAGCGCCTCGGCCACGCCGTCCACCCGGACCAGTACAGGCGTGTGCGCGGCGGCCTCCGCCACCGCGAGAGCGTCCGCCACGGCTGCGGGCAACTCGTCCTCGGGTGCGAGGACTTCGACCAGACGGCCGTCGACACGGCCGCGGACTCCCCGGCCCGCCGCAGCGCTGAAGTCGCTCACCTCCGGCCACGGCCGCTGCTCTGGCAGAGACCGTCGCGCGTACGAGACGATCGCTCGCCCCAGCGGATGCTCCGAGCCCCGCTCCACCGCACCGGCCAGCCGCAGTACCTTCTCGCGCCCCAGCCCGCCCGGCAGCGTCGTGATCCGGCCGACGGTCATGTGGCCGGAGGTGAGGGTGCCGGTCTTGTCCAGGACGACCGTGTCGATGTGCCGCAACGCCTCCAACGCCTGCGGCCCTTTGACCAGCACGCCCAGTTGGGCACCGCGGCCGGTGGCGGCCATCAGCGCGGTCGGCGTCGCCAGGCCCAGGGCGCACGGGCAGGCGACGACCAGCACCGCCACACACGCCGTGACCGCCGCCTGCGGATCGGCCGCGGCACCGAGCCAGAACCCGAGCACCGTGACGGCGAGCGCCAGCACCACGGGCACGAACACCCCGGCCACCGCATCAGCCAGCCGCTGTGCCCGCGCCTTTGCGGCCTGGGCCTCGGTCACCAGCCGGGTGATGCGCGCGAGTTGCGTGTCGGCGCCGACAGCTGTGGCGCGTACGAGCAGCAGCCCGCCGGCATTGACCGCACCGCCCACCACCGCCGAGCCGGGTCCGACCTCGACGGGCTCACTCTCACCGGTGACCAGGGACACGTCCACGGCTGAACCGCCTTCCACGACCTGGCCATCGGTGGCGACCCGCTCACCGGGCCGCACGACGAAGACCTGCCCGACGGCCAACTCCTCGACGGGGACGAGTCTTTCGACCCCGCCCTCAAGCACCGACACCTCCTTGTCCGCGAGTTGGGCCAGCGACCGCAGCGCCGCGCCGGTGCCGTGCCGGGCCCGCGCCTCCAGGAACCGCCCCGCCAGCACGAACAGCGGCACGCCGACGGCCGCCTCCAGATAGACGTGCGCCGGACCGCCCTCCGCGGAGGGCAGCAGACTGAACGGCATCCGCATCCCGGGCTCGCCCGCGCCCCCGAGGAAGAGCGCGTACGCCGACCAGGAGAAGGACGCCACCACGCCCAGCGAGACCAAGGTGTCCATGGTCGCCGTCGAGTGCCGCAGCCCGCGCAGCGCCCGCCCATGGAACGGCCAGGCACTCCACACGGCGACCGGAGCGGCCAGCATGAAGCACAGCCACTGCCAGTCGCGGAACTGCAGGGCGGGCGCCATCGACAGCAGGAGCACCGGTAGGGCGAGCAGCGCGGTGACGACGAGCCGTTCACGCTCGCCGCGCCCGGCCTCGGAGTCCCTTTCCTCCTCGCGGTCTCGCCCTCGGGGCGGTTCAGGAAGGGCGGCCGTGTACCCGGCCTGCTCGACACTGGCGACGAGCTCATCAGGGCGGATATGCGGGGGATGGCTGACGCGAGCCCGCCCGGTGGCCAGATTGACCGTCGCGGTGACACCCTCCAGCTTGCCGAGCCGCTTCTCGACCCGCCGTACGCAGGCCGCGCACGTCATGCCGCCGACGGCGAGGTCGGTGGTCACCGGATGACCGGTCGCCGGTCGCGCGCTCATCCGGCGCCTCCCCCGTGCATGTCCTCCATCCCGCCGCCTCCTGAGCCGTCGCTCCCGCTGCCGCCGCCGCTCGTGCCGTGGATGCCGGGCGCGACCGGTCCGGCGGCGGACCCGACGGCGTACGACACCGCGAAAATCAGCACGAGGAGCAGAAGGAAGCCGCAGAGGGCAGGCGGCGGGGTCAGCTTCCGCAGCGTCATACGCGCGCCGGGGGGAGGTTGTTGAGGCTCCGCTGCCATCACCCGTTCTCCTGAATCGCCTCGGACGGCGCGAGTCGGTTCGAGCCGCACCGGTTCAGGAGTCGGTTCCGCGCGGGAGCGGGTTCCGGAGCTGGTGTGTGGCCCGCGTCACGCGGGACGTGCGAGGCGCGCCGGGCTCAGCGGTGACGTACGGGTCAGTCGGCCCGCAGAACGGAGGTGCACGCCGACGGGGTCGAGGACGCCGCTCGGGTCGCGCCGACCCGCTACGGCCGATGGCGAATGCCGCCGTACCCCGCCCGAGGCCGGCACGTGTCCCCCGCGGCGAGGGGCGCACGCAGCATGGCGGACATCGCCGCGACCAGGCTCCGGACGGCCGGGACGCCACTCAAGGCGCCAGAGGCGTACGCCCACACCGCCATCCCCCCGCGTGCGTATGCGCACGGATGTCACCCGAAACCGACTACTCATGTCCGACGCCCCCCTATGTAGTCGGATGCCGCAGCCTTCTGGTTCCCGGCCTCTGCCGTGCAGGGGATGCAACGGAAGCAGAGGCCGGAGCACGACGGCACACCGGCCGCTCACCGCGCCCCCGCGCGCGATCGAGGGGCGCGTCCGTCCGGGCCGCGCCGGGTATCCCCGGAGCAGTCCCCCGCGGCCGCCGGTCGGGACACCGGCGCGCCGCTACCTCTGGAGGTGGAGAAGGATGACCGACACCAGCGCCTTGGAGCCCGTGGCGACGTTCTGCGGCGAATGCGACTGCGGATGCCCCCAACTGTTCGTGGACCCGAACGCCCCGACGGAGCGCCGCATCGTCCTCACCGACGACTTCGGGCAGCGCATACAGATGAGCGCCGACCAGTTCTCGTCACTGATCGACGAAGCCAAGACCGGCAAGCTCGACGGCATCGCTCTGCCCTGAGCGGGCGCGCGCATCGGCGGAGCGGCTGTCGACGACCTCATGGAAATCGTGCTGACGGCTCCGGGCAAACCGGGCACGTCGCTTGGCGTGTTCTCGCACGCCAAGCGACCGCTGTGGCCGGCGTTCCGGAGCGGCGTGGTGCTCGCGCACCGCCTCGGCGGGGCGGCCTGCGTCGACCACCTCGCCACGCACGGTTCGCCGAGATCAGGCCACCGGAACCGGATAGGTCGGGTACTCCACCCCGGATACGTGCTGGACCACCCGGATGACCTGGCAGGAGTAGCCGAACTCGTTGTCGTACCACAGGTAGAGGATCGCGTCGTCGCCCTCGACCTTGGTGGCGCCGGCGTCGACGATCGAGGAGTGCCGCGAGCCGATGAAGTCGCTGGAGACGGCGTCGGGGGCGGTGGTGAAGTCGATCTGGCGCTTGAGCGGCGAGGTCAGCGACACGTTGCGGAGGTACTCGAGGACCTCCTCGCGGGTGGTCTCGCGCGCGAGCCGCAGGCTGAGGATCGCGATCGAGACGTCCGGTACCGGGACGCGGATCGAGCTGCCGGTGATCCTCGCCTCGAGGTCGGGCAGCGCCTTGGCTACGGCGGAGGCGGCACCGGTCTCGGTGATGACCATGTTGAGCGGCGCCGAGCGGCCGCGGCGGTCGGACGCGTGGTAATTGTCCAGCAGGTTCTGGTCGTTGGTGAACGAGTGGACGGTCTCCACGTGGCCGCGCAGGACGCCGTACTCGTCCGCCATCGCCTTCAGCGGCGGAACGATCGCGTTGGTGGTGCAGGACGCGCAGGACAGGATCTGCTCGTCCGGCTTGATCATGTCGTGGTTGACGCCATGGACGACGTTGGGGACGTCGCCCTTGCCCGGCGCGGTCAGGACGACCTTGGCGATACCGGGCTGGAGGTGCTGCGACAGGCCCTCGCGGTCGCGCCACCGGCCGGTGTTGTCGATGAGGATGGCGTCCTTGATGCCATACGCCGTGTAGTCCACGGACGTCGGATCGTCGGAGTAGATCACCCTGATCTCGTTGCCGTTGGCGATGATCTTGCTGTTCGCCTCGTCGACGGTGATCGTGCCGTGGAACTGGCCGTGGATGGAGTCACGGCGCAGCAGTGAGGCGCGCTTGACGATGTCCTGGCCGGCGCCCTTGCGGACGACGATGGCGCGCAGCCGCAGGCCGTTGCCGGAGCCGGCCTTTTCGATGAGCAGGCGGGCGAGGAGGCGGCCGATGCGCCCGAACCCGTAGAGGACGACGTCGCGCGACTCGCGGCGTTCGATCTTGTTGGCACCGGTGGCGCCGGCCACCGCCTCGGCAGTGAACTCCTTCACGGAGAGGCCGCGGTCGTCCGTCTTGAACATCGCGGCCAGCATGCCGATGTCGATCTGAGCAGGGCCGAGATCGAGCGTGGTGAGAGCCTCCAGGAACGGCAACGTCTCGGTGACCGAGAGTTCCTCGCCGTCGATCTGCCGGGCGAATCGGTGGGTCTTGAGAATGCTCACCACGGACCGGTTCACCAGAGAGCGGCTGTGAAGCAGGACCGTGACGTCCCGCTCCCGGTGCAGCTTCCCGATGATGGGGATCATCGACTCCGCGATCTCCTCGCGGTTTTTCCAGTTGGTGAACGAGTCGTCATTGACAGTCACAGGTCTATCTTTCGAGCTAGGAGGCGCTCATATGCTAACCCGCCCGCCGGGTTGATCATGCAGGCGGTGCTGCCTGAGCGGATGCCGTGAGCGAGGGGAGCTCAAACGGACCGACCTCGACTCTCAGCAGCCGCGCGGCACTCGGTTTCTGACGGGCTGCTCACAGGGACGCCTGCGAGCATGAGCCCGGCCTTGTCGAAGGAGGGGTACATGGACCACCACTACCGTCGTAGGACCCTGCTGAGCGCCCTTGTGGTCGCCGGAGTCGCCGCCGGCCAGGCGACCGTTCCGGCTTTCGCTTCCACCGCTCCGCTGTCCGCGGCACAGGAAGTCGCTCACTTCGACATCGCCGGTCTGCAACAGCCGGAGAACATCACGCTGGAGCCCGGCGGCGCCGCGGACGTCACGTTCAACCGAGCGCGGCAGATAGCCCGCGTCACCCCGGACGGACAGACGTCGATCCTGGCGACCCTGCCCGCCCCCGCCTCGGGCACCGCGACAGTGTCCGGCATCGTGCGCGCCACCGACGGCACGCTGTACGTCAACTACAACGCGGGCGGCCGCTCGGGCGTCTGGCGAGTCCGCTCGGGCCACGCTCCGGAGCAGGTCGCCGCGCTCCCCGACGTGAAGGCCCTCAACGGCCTCGCGCTCGACGAGCGCCACCACACCCTCTACGCGACCGACTCCAGTACCGGCACGGTGTGGAAGGTGTCGCCGAGCAACGGAGCGACGTCGCTGTGGGCCGACGGCGAAGCCCTTGAGCCGTCCACCGGGGGGCACTCCTCCGGGTTCGGGGCGAACGGCATCAAGGTCCACGACGACGCTGTCTGGGTGAGCAACACCGACAAGGGCACCCTGCTGCGCATCCCGATCGACGCACACGGCGCGGCGGGTGCCGTCACCACAAAGGCCGAAGGCCTGACCAGCATCGACGACTTCGCCTTCGTCGGGCACGGCGACAGGGTCCTGGCAGCCCAGAACTTCGCGGGCTCCGTCGCGCTGGTGGATCCCGACGGCACCCATCGGACGGTGCTCACCGCGCAGGACGGGCTGTCCAACCCGACCTCGGTCGCGGTGCGCGGAAAGACCGTGTACGTGACGAGCGGCGCCTATTTCACCCACAGCGACCCGAACCTGCTCCTCGCCCGCCTCGCTCACTGATCGCTCTACCCACGGGGTCTTCGCGGGCGTCGTCCCGCGAAGACCCCGTGCACCACCACCGGTCCGGTCAGCCGACGCCGATGCCGAACAGGTGCAGGTTCACGTTCTCCGGCAGCGTGACCGACGCGATGCGCTTGCCGTCGGGTGCTTGGAAGGGCTTGGTGGCGAAGACGTACGCCGGACCGCCGTGCCCGGGGTTGCGGTACGCGGTCCTGGCCACCACGGTGTTGTCGAAGGCGGGTGTCCCGGAGTCGCTCCCGCCCGGCAGCACCCAGTCGCCGAACGACAGGTCGGTCTCCTCCGTGCTGCCGTCGGTGAACGTCACCGTGGCCGTCGTCCGGACATCACCGTAGATCGCGGCGCCCACGAACGTCAGCCGCTGTGCGTCGCCGGACTGCGTGGTCAGGTCGATGGTCTGGCCCGCCGCGTAGAGGTGGTCCGGGCGTCCGGGCGGGGACGCCGGCCAGGTGAAGGTGGTGCCCGAGACCGCCACCTCGGCGCCGGGGGACAGCCCGGCCGCCGCCAGCGCCTGCCGGGAGTAACTGCCGCCTGAGCGGTCGAAGTCACCCTGGGAGGTGTCGGTGTCGCTGGAGATGCCGGTGGCGTTGTAGGCGGCCCCGAAGCTCCCCTTCGCGGCGACCTGGACGTACACGGTCTGTTTGACGGCCGGACCGGTCCCGCCGCTCACGGTCACCGGGATCCCGTAGAAGCCGTCGGCCGTGTCGGTCCCCGCGGTGGCGGTGAGTTCGACGCTGCCCGACCCGCTGCTCCTGTCGAGAACCAGCGTCTTGTCCTTGGCACTCAGGGTCAGTCCGTCCGGCGCCTCGGCGGTGACGGTGAGCGTCCGGTCCCTGCCGCTGAGCCGCTGCGCGTCCACGGTGAGCGTCGCGCTCCGGCCGCGGTCGACAGTGGACTGGCTGGGCGAGACGTTCGCGAGGAACGGGTGCTCGCCGTCCTGGTACGACGGCGGCGCCGCCTTCGCGCCGGTCGCCCAGGTCTTGTCCGGCTCGGCGCTCAGTGTGAAGTCCAGCCGGCCGCCCTCGCGTACCACGCTCTGCGGCAGGTAGGTGCGCTCCCAGTGGGCGCCGTCGAGCTTGAGGTCGTGGACGTATGTGGTGTCCGTGGAGGCTCCGGAAGCCCGGATGTCGAGGTCGGGCGAGCCGGGCAGGTCGAGCACGGCACGCTCGAACAGCGGGCTGTGCACGGTGAGGTCGGCGGTGCCCGGCGTCGCGGGGTACACGCCGAGGGCGGCCCACACGTACCAGGCGGACTGCGCGCCCAGGTCGTCGTTGCCGGGTTCGCCGTCCGGCGTGGGGCCGAAGAGGGAAGTGGCGACCTTGCGGACCGCCGCTTGCGTCTTCCAGGGCTCGCCGAGGTAGTTGTACGCCCACGGCACCGCGAAGTCGGGTTCGTTGCCTGCCCACATGTACGGCTGGTTGGGGCCGGCATTGAGCTGGGTGAGGAAGGTGTCGAGCCGTTTCACCGCCACGTCACGGCCGCCCATGGCGGTGGTCAGGCCGGCCATGTTCTGCGGGACGAGCCAGTTGTACTGGGCGGCGTTCCCCTCGTCGAAGCCGCTCTGCCCGATCTCGCCGGAGGGCGGGGTCTGGAAGGCGGGGCCGTCCGGGAAGAGGCCGTCCTCAGCGCGCGGCTGGAGGTAGCCGGTCGACGCGTTGAGGAGGTTCTGCCAGTTCTGGGCGCGCTTGGTGAACGTGGCGGCCGTGCTCCTGTCGCCCGCGGCCTTGGCGAGTTGTGCGATGGAGAAGTCGTCGATCGACCACTCCAGGGTGATGGAGGCGCCGACGAGCTGGTGGTCGCCCCGTGCGGAGTCGTTGTTGGGCAGGTAGCCGTGCTCGACGTAACTCTCGATGCCGGGGCGCTCCTGGTAGGCACCAGGGGTGCCGTCCACCGTCGTCGCGCCCTTGACGAGGTACTTCAGTGCCGTCTTCACATCGAAGTCGCGGGCCCCGTACGCGTACAGCGCGGCGATCAGCGGCACGGAGTTGTCGCCGGTCATCTGGCTCGTGGACTGGTTGGCCATCGGCCAGCGGGGCCACCAGCCGCTCTGCTCGGCGTCGTTGACGAGCGACTGCGCCATGTCGCTGGCTTCCTTGGGCCAGAGCATGGCCTGGAGCGGGGCGAGCGAGCGGTAGGTGTCCCAGTCGGAGAAGTTCGCGTACTGGGTACGGCCCTTGGGCAAGGTGTGGATCTTGTCGTCGAAGCCGATGTAGCGGCCGTCGACGTCGTTGAAGGTGTTCGGGTGCATCAGCGAGTGGTACAGCGCGGTGTAGAAGGTCTTCAGCTCGCCCGTGTCGCGGCCGGCGACCCGGACTTTCCGCAGCGTGTCTCTCCACTGGTCACGCGTCTTCGCCGCGATGACGCCGAGGTCCCAACCGGGTATCTCTGCGGCCATGTTGGCCTGCGCGCCGGCCACGCTGACGTAGCTCATCGCCACCTTGGCGTGGACGGTCCGCTCCTGCGCGCCGCTGGTGTCGAAGGTCAGATACGTCCCGGCACGCTTCGCGTCCACCGTGTCGCCGCCCGGCTGGACCTTCGAACCGTCCCAGGTGCCGTGCGCGGTGAACGGGCGGTCGAAGGTGATCGCGTAGTGCACCGTGTACGTGTTGGACTTGCCGCAGAAGTGACCCGTAGTGGCGGATCCGGTGACCTGGCGGTCGCCGACGATCCTCATGTCCGCCGCGTCGTTGCCGCCCAGACTCGCGCCGCCCTTGACCAGCACCTGGGCCGCGTCCGTGGCCGGGAAGGTGAAGGCGGCGAGTCCGGTCCGTGTCGTCGCGGTCAGTTCGGCCCGGACACCGGAGTCCCCCAGCGTCACCGCGTAGGAGCCGGGCTCCGCCTTCTCGGTGTCGTGCGCGTACTTCTCGGTGCGGTCCCAGGGCGCGGAGCCGATGTCGCCGACCACGGGGAGGATCGGCACGTCGCCGAAGGCGCTGCAGCCGACGGAGGCGTGGTCGAGGCTGAAGCCGCGGATCCGGTCGTTGTGGTACTGGTAGCCGGCGTAGCTGTTCTGGGTGTCGGGCGAGAACTGCATCATCCCGAACGGGGCGGCAGGACCAGGGAAGTTGTTGATCTCGCCGAACGAACTACCGCTCAGGCCCGTGCCGATCAGCGGATCCACAAGACTGGTGGGATCGTCGACGAGGGGCGTCGCCCCCAAGGGCTTTGACAACGTTGTCTCAGCAGCCTGGGCTGTCGTGGCAGCGCATATGAGCAGCGCCGTCGCGGCGGCGACGGCGCTCAGGCGACTGGGCAACCTTCGATGTTTCACATGAGACTCCGGGCATGGGAAGGGCTGTGCGGGGCCGACGATACTTTCAAGCGTGATCGTTTCAGGGTCAACTCCTCTGCACACGTGGGTTACTGCGCCGACGCGACGAACGCCGGCGAACGGGAGGCCCCGGGAGCCCGGCCGATGGGGTCGGCCGGGCTCCCCGGGGGACACGCACCATGCGCGTCTACCAGCCGACGGCGACCAGCAGCCACTGCGGGCTGCCGTGGGAGATGAAGGATGACTGACCCGCCACGTCGTCGTAGGGAAAGCCGTAGGCGAGGTGGTTGATGGCGTTGTCATGCCAGAACTTGGCGTAGTAGTTCGCCGGCGCCGCCTTGTAGTACTGGGCCGGGTCGGCCTGCTGAGAGGCCGGCAGCGTGGCCACGTGACGGTTGAGGGCCGCGCACATGTCGGGGTTGCCGGCCAGGGAAGCGGCGCAGCCGAAGATGTCCGAGGTGGCCGCGTTGACGCCGACGGACTGGGCGTAGGAGGTGAAGTAGTTGGCGTTGGCGCCGCCCGCGCGGAAGCTCGGGTCACTGCCGGGTGCGATGATCCGGTACGGGGCCTGGGTCTGGGCAAGCACCTTGAACTGGGCCGGGACCGCGTCGGTGAAGCGCTGGAACGTGGTGGCGCGGTCCTCGGCGAAGGTCTGCCGGTTCTCGCCGACCTCCGCGTCGTAGCCGTCCTTGGCGTGCAGCCTCATGGCCAGTTTCAGGCCGAAGGCGTCGACGCGTGTGGTGTTGCCGTTGAAGACGTTGTTGCCGACCGTGAACTCGATGAAGTCGTAGTAGGCGCTGTTGGGCGAGCCCAGGTAGAAGTACATGCGGCCCGCGGAGTTCGCCGGCATGTCGAGGTAGGGCTGTTCGGCGATGGAGTGCACCTGGCCGTTGAAACTCCAGTACACCTGGCTGTCCGGGTACTTTCCGTTGGTGCGGTTGAGGATCTTCACTTCGACGGCGTTGTTCGCGGCGGGTATGTCGCTGGTGCTGCCCCAGAAGTCGTCCGGCGGGGTGGTGCCGCCGCCGGGTCCGTAGACCTGGAACTCCCAGAGTGAGTAGCCGTATTGGGTTGCCCTTGCGGTTCCGTTGACGCGCACGTAGCGGCCGCTGCCGCCGACGTTCAGGTTCTGGGTGCCGCCGGTGGAGGTGGTGGTGGAGTAGACCGTCGTCCAGTTGTTCGCGTCGGTGGAGGTCTGGATCTGGTAGGCCTTGGCGTAGGCGGCCTCCCAGCTCAGGGAGATCCGGGTGATCTGCTGGACGGAGCCGAGGTCCACCTGGAGCCATTGGGGATCGGCGAAGGCCGAGGACCAACGGGTGCCCGTGTTGCCGTCGACCGCCGCGGTGGCGGGGAAGGACGCGCTCTCGGTCGACGAGGCCGTGGCGGGTCGCCCTTGGGACAGCAGTTGGTCGTCGGCCCGCGCGAGCGAGGGCGTCAAGGCGACGAAGCAGGCTGCGAGCAGGACGATGACCAGGCCGAGGGCCGTCCGGGGGCGCGCGGCACCGGTCGACGGTCTGCGTATGAGCGCACTGAACGAAGTCTGCATGGGGGGTCTCCGGAAGCCGAGTCGACGTGCGAGGGGGGAGGAACAGGGGGCGGGAGAGCGCTCTCCGGGTTTGTACTCCCGCCTCTGCCCGGCGTCAACAACTGAAGGCGAAACCAGCGGGATTCACAGGAACGAGCAGCGCAGCGGTGCGGCCGTTTCGGGCTTCGAGCGAATCGTTCGTCTCAAGCCGCCGTTCTGCTTCACCACTTGACGTCTCTGGTTCAGACCTTCTAGGTTCCGGCCGTCGGGCTTCATGCATGCACCAGGTTCAGTCACTTGATTCCGTGCGTCGTTTCCGTGGCCCTGCAGTCGTACCCGAAAGGCTGTGATCGTCTTCCATGGCCGGACAACCCCCCACATGTTTCACCGCGTTACGAAGCAGCCTCGTTCTAGCCGCGCTCGCACTGTCGGCCGGTCTCCTGACCGCACCCCCGGCCACGGCCACCACCGGCACGAACACCGGTCCGGGCGGTGTCTCGACGTGACCGACGACAACTCGGCCAATGGCGCCGCGCCCCGATATGGACCTGCACAGGCGCTGCCAACCAGGAGTGGACCGCGCCCGCCGCCCCGCCGCCAGGCGACGAGTGCTGGGCCACGCACTACGGGCCTCGGCCGCCCGGGCCTTCACAGCCGGCGGCGAGCTCTTCGACCACAACGCCGACACGGCCGCGACCTCGCTCAGCCGCCGGCCGCAGTTGCCGTTCGGGACCGCGTCCAGGTCACCACTGTCGCCAGCGGCAAGTCCCTGGTGGTGCGCATCAACGACCGCGGCACGTTCGTACAGACACCCCAGGAGCCCAAGTGCCTCGACCTGACCGACGGAGCCTTCAGCCGGCTTGGGGGGAGCCTCGACCCTGACGCCGGTCACATAGTCGTCACCCAGCAGGTACTGAATCAAGAGCGCTCTCCGATGCGATTCGCCAAGACGCCTCAGGGGGACGGCGACCGCGCCCTTCACGGCTCTTGAACGCCTGGCCTCGTCGAGGTGCGGGCCCCCTTCCCCGAACGCCCGGACGGGACCGTCGCCGGTCGGATTCCGCGCCGCACCCGTCCCCCACTCGCATGACACGACCAAGGAGCGACCTCCGCGATGTCCACCCCCCATGTCAGACGGTTCCTTCCCAGACGCACGGCCCTCGGCCGACTCACGGTCGGTGCCGTCGTAGCCGCCGTCCTCGCCGCGCTGTTCACCTCCGTGCCCGCCCAGGCCGCTGACAGCCAGATCACCGGCCTCGCCGGCAAGTGTGTCGATGTGGCCGGGGCCGGCAGCGCCAACGGCACGGCCGTCCAGCTCTACGACTGCAACGGCACCGCTGCCCAGCAGTGGTCCAACCCCGGTGACGGAACGCTCCGGGCGCTCGGCAAGTGCCTGGACGTCGTCGACCGCAGCACGGCCGACGGCGCGGCCGTCCAGTTGTGGGACTGCTCGGGAGCGGCCAACCAGCAGTGGGTGGTCAGCGCAGCCCATGACATCGTCAACCCGGCCGCGAACAAGTGCCTCGACGTACGCGACAACAGCAGCGCCAACGGCGCCCGTCTTCAGATCTGGAGCTGCACAGGAGCGGCGAACCAGAAGTGGAACGCCCCCGCGAGCGGCGCCGGCAGCACCCCGTCCGGATTCGTCGTCTCCGAGGCACAGTTCAACCAGATGTTCCCGAACCGGAACAGCTTCTACACCTACAGCGGCCTCGTCCAGGCCCTCGGCGCGTACCCGGCCTTCGCGAACACCGGCAGCGACACCGTGAAGAAGCAGGAGGCCGCCGCCTTCCTCGCCAACGTCAGCCACGAGACCGGCGGCCTGGTGTACGTGGTCGAGCAGAACACGGCCAACTACCCCACCTACTGCGACTGGAGCCAGTCCTACGGCTGCCCGGCCGGCCAGGCCGCCTACTACGGCCGCGGCCCCCTCCAGCTGAGCTGGAACTTCAACTACAAGGCCGCCGGCGACTCCCTGGGAATCGACCTCCTCAACAACCCGTGGCTGGTGCAGAACGACGCCTCCGTCGCCTGGAAGACCGGCCTGTGGTACTGGAACACTCAGTCCGGCCCCGGCACCATGACCCCGCACAACGCCATGGTGAACCAGGCCGGCTTCGGGCAGACCATCCGCTCCATCAACGGCTCCCTGGAATGCGACGGCAAGAACCCCGCCCAAGTGCAGAGCCGCGTCAGCAAGTACCAGGAGTTCACGTCGGTCCTCGGTGTCGGCCAGGGCAGCAACCTGTACTGCTGACCGAACCTCTTCGCGCCTCGTCCCCGAGCTGCGGACCGACACCATGCCGTCGTCGAGATGATCCTCACGGACGGTGACGATCCGCAGCTCGGACCGGTCAAACGCCTACCGGAGCAGTGCCCCGCCCGCCTCCTGGCCGCTCACGTCGGCTTGGCGCCGGCCGCGGGCCGGCCCGAAAATTGCCGCGCCGATTTCTGTTATGCCGACACCGACGAGAGACCCTCCTTCAGCCATGACCGAGATTTCACACCCCGGGTACGACGGGCACGACGGCCGCCGGGACCAGGCCGTGGTCGTGCGCGCCGCGCAGGCCGGCGACCAGCGGGCGCTTGACGCGCTGGTCGCCGAGTACCTGCCCCTGATCTACAACATCGTCGGACGCGCGTTGGACGCCCCGGCCGACACCGACGACGTCGTGCAGGAGGTCATGCTGCAGATGATCCGCGACGTGCGGACGGTGCGTGACCCCGAGGCGTTCCGGTCCTGGCTGGTGGCCATCGCGATGCGGCAGGTGCGTCGGCACTGGCGGGTGCGGCGCGGCGCACCGGCGACCGGCGGGATCGAGGGCCTGGAGGAGACGGCCCTGCTCGCGGATCCGGGCGCCGACTTCGTCGATCTGACGATCACCGTGCTGTGCCTGTCCGGCCAGCGGCAGGAGGCGGCCGAGGCCACGCGCTGGCTCGACGCCGACGACCGGCAGTTGGTGTCCCTGTGGTGGCTCGAGGTCGCGGGCCGGCTCACCCGGGCCGAGCTGGCCGCGGCGATGGAGCTGCCGATGCCGCAGGCCGCGGTGCGGGTGCAGCGGATGAAGGCCCGGCTGGAGGTCGCCCGGGCGGTGGTCCGCGCGCTCGGTGCCCTACCCCGCTGCCCGGACCTGAACACGGCTCTGCACGGGTGGGACGGGCGCCCCACCGGCCTCTGGCGCAAGCGGATCGCCCGGCACGTGCGCACCTGTGAGGGGTGCGGTGGCGTGCCCGAGGACACGGTGCCGGCGGAGCGGCTGCTCGCCGACCTGGCGCTGCTGCCCGTACCGCCCCTGCTGCTGGGGCTGTTGACGGCGGGCGCGGCAGGCGGCGGCGCCGGGAGCACGGCCGGAAACGACCTGGCCACCGCAAGCGTGCGCCACACCGTCAGGGCCGGGAGGGCGGCGAGCCGGGCCGCGCGGGTAGGGGGCATCTCCGTCGGCAAGACCGCCGTCCTCTTGTCCGCCGTGCTGGTCCTCGTGACCGGCACCGCCGCTTACACCCTCGGCCTGTTGGGGCAGGACCGGCGGACGGCGCGGACTGTCTCCGCCGCCGCGTCGGCGCGCGCGACGTCCCACCCCGAACCGTCCGCCACCCGGTCCACGCCCACACGCTCCGCGCGCCCGAAACCGACGCCCAAGGCCTCCCCCAAGGCTGCGGCGCCGAAGCCGGCCACCGAGAAGAGGACTGCCGTCACCAGCACCAAGCTCCCGGTGCGGGCCGCGTTCTACTACCCCTGGTACAGCGAGAACTTCACACCCGGGGGCAGCAAGTACACACCGTCTGCGGGCAAGTACGACGTCGACGACCCCGCGACCGTCGAGCGACAGATCAAGGACATGCGGTACGGCGGCCTCCAGGCCGGCATCTCCTCCTGGTGGGGCGCCGGCAAGCGTGAGGACAAGCGGCTGCCACTGCTGATGTCCGAGGGCGCCCGACTCGGCTTCTCCTGGACCGTGTACTACGAGAACGAGGCCTACGGCGACCCGTCGTCGACGACGATCAGGAAGGATCTGGAGTACCTGCGCAAGTACTCCGACCAGAACACCTGGCTGCACGTCGACGGCAAACCGGTGATCTTCGTGTACGGCGGAGGCGGCGACGGGTGCGCCGTAGCCACCCGCTGGGCCCAGGCCAACAAGACCGAGGGCTACTACGTCGTACTGAAGGTGTTCGGCGGCTACAAGGGCTGCGCCGACCAGCCGCAGGGCTGGCACCAGTACGCCTCCGGCCTGGACATCCAGAAGGGCTATTCGGCGATCCTGTCCCCCGGTTTCTGGAAGAACACCGACGACAAGCCGACCGTCCCGCGCGACCTCGACAAGTTCCGGCGGGACGCCGCCACCGTCGCGGACTCGGGCGAACCTTTCCAACTGGTCGTGACGTACAACGAGTGGGGCGAGGGGACGGCCGTCGAGTCGTCCACGGACTGGCCCAGCTCCAGCGGGCACGGCGCGTACATGGACATCCTGCACAAGGCCTTCGCCGCGCACCCGCGCTGACCGGCACCCCTCCTCGCCCCCCACTTCTCCCCCCACGCGGTTCACCGATGCGGGCAGCGCCCGTGATCAGTGCCGTACCCCTCACCACACTGGAGTGTTTCCATGTCTTCGTCACATCGCAGGACGGCCTGGTCGCGCCGCAAGGTCCTGGGCGCGACTGCCGCCGGCACGGCGGCCGCCGCGGTCGGAGCGTTCGGCGTGGCCAGGGCGGCCACCACGTCCTCCACCACCGCCACCGCCGCGGCCGGCAGCGCCCCCGGAGACGTGGTCGGCAAGATCACCGTCGGCTACCAGGGCTGGTTCGCCGCCAAGGGTGACGGCTCCCCGATCAACGCCTGGTGGCACTGGGCCAAGGACATGAGCAAGGCGCCCTCGCCGTCGAACTCCGGCATCAAGTCCTGGCCCGACATGCGTGAATACACCAAGGGCTACCAGACCGCCTACGCGGCCCTCGGCAACGGCGGGCCCGCCACCCTGTTCTCGTCGTACGACCAGCAGACCGTCGACACCCACTTCAAGTGGATGAAGCAGTACGGCATCGACACCGCGGCCCTGCAACGCTTCAACCCGGTCGGCGGCGAGGGCCCGACGCGCGACGCCATGGCCACCAAGGTGCGCAGCGCCGCCGAGTCGCAGGGCGTGAAGTACTACATCATGTACGACGTCACCAGCTGGACGAACATGCAGTCGGAGATCAAGACCGACTGGACCAACAAGATGAAGGCACACACCGCCTCCTCCGCCTATGCCCAGCAGAACGGCAAGCCGGTGGTGTGCATCTGGGGTTTCGGCTTCAACGACGACAAGCGCGACTTCTCCGCGTCCGCCTGCCTGGATGTCGTCAACTGGTTCAAGAACCAGGGCTGTTACGTCGTCGGAGGCATCCCCCACGACTGGCGGACCGGCGGCGCGGGCACGCGTGCCGGCTTCAGCGACGTCTTCCACGCGTTCCACATGATCTCGCCGTGGATGGTCGGCGCCATCGGCAAGGCCGCCGACTCGGACAACTACTACGAGAACGTCAACAAGGGCGATCAGGCGGAGTGCAACGCCAAGGGCATCGACTACCAGCCCTGCGTCCTGCCCGGCGACGTCTCCGAACGCCAGCGCGCGCACGGCGACTTCATGTGGCGGCAGTTCTACAACATGGTCCGCCTGGGCGCGCAGGGCATCTACATCTCGATGTTCGACGAGTACAACGAGGGCAACCAGATCGCCAAGACCGCCGAGAGCCAGGCATTCGTCCCCACCGACTCGGGCATCCTGGCGCTCGACGAGGACGGCACCGCCTGCTCCGCCGACTACTACCTGCGCCTGACCGGCGACGGCGGACGCCTGCTCAAGGGCCAGATCACCCTGACCGCGACCCGGCCCACGCCGCCCGTCGCCGGCAAGGTGGTCAGCTTCAAGGCGAGCGTGAACGGCAAATACGTCACCGCCGAGAATGCCGGGTCCTCCGCACTGATCGCCAACCGCACGGCGATCGGCGACTGGGAGAAGTTCGACATGGTCGACGCGGGCGGCGGCACCATCGCGCTGTACTCCCACGCCAACTACCGCTACGTCACCGCCGGCACGTCCCCGCTGATCGCGGACAGCGCCTCGGCCGGCCGGGCCCAGACCTTCCAGCTCGTGCACAACAGCGACGGCACGCTCAGCCTGCTGGCCTCCGCCACGGGCCAGTACGTCACCGCCGAGAACGCCGGAGCCTCCGCGCTGATCGCCAACCGCACGGCCATCGGCCCGTGGGAGAAATTCACCCTGATCACCGCTTAGCCGGAACCGGGGCGGCATCCGGAATATTCGGATGCCGCGTCACGCGAACGGTTTTCTCCCCACCCCGTGGAATCCAAAAGGATTTCTCACTTCACCCTTCACTGCTGAGGAGTTGGTGTGCCCAACACGCTCTCATCGCCGGTCCCCCACGAGACAACGACGCCGCTCACGAAGCGTCGCGGCACGAGGATCCGCCGGTCCGCGCTCACGAGCGCCCTTGCCGCCGCGGCCCTGGTCATCGCGCTTCCCACCGAGGCGCACGCCAACGTTCTCACCCTCCTGCCGCAGAACGCCGACGGCCTGGAGCAGACCTTCTCCCCCGCCTACGACTACGACGGGGACGGCTGCTACACCACCGCCGCGATCGGCGCGGACGGCACCATCAATCCCGGCCTGAAGCTGGGCGGAGATGTGAACGGCCACTGCCACGACCCCGCCCAGCTGGCGAACGCCAATACGTATGCGCGCGAGAAGTGCAACAACGGCTGGTGCGCCGTCATGTACGCCAGCTACTTCGAGAAGGATCAGGCCACCCTGGGGCCTGCGGCCATCGGCCACACTCACGACTGGGAACACGTCATCGTGTGGATCTACAACAGCCAGGTCCAGTACGTCTCGGTGTCGCAGCACTCCTCGTACCTGGTGAGTGCGAGTTCGTCGGTGCGTTTCGACGGAACCCACCCGAAGATCGTGTACCACAAGGACGGCGTGTCGACCCACGACTTCCGCTTCGCGAACACCAATGACGAACCGCCGGAGAACGCCACCGGCGGCTGGTTCTACCCGCGCCTCGTCGGCTGGGAGGGCTACCCGTCCGGCTACCGGGACAAGCTCATGAACGCCGATTTCGGCGAGGCCACGATCAAGATCAAGGACGGTTCCTTCAACGACAACCTCGCCTACTCCATGCCGTCCGGAATCCCCTTCGACCCCTATGCCTGAGCGGCCTCGGGCCGAGCGGGCCATCTGACGGGTCGGGGTCTTGCAGGTCCATGACCTGCACCGATGGGGGTCCTGCAGCTGGTCCAGG